>DATGTB010000137.1:0-17312 GCA_035302065.1 Paenalcaligenes sp.
CTGCACCACAACATGTGAACGCTGGTTATGGGCACCGTAGTCCGAGATCTCCTTGGAGCAAGGACATAAGCTCGTGACCGGCACCGTCACCCCAACCTGCAGGCGCTCGATGGATTGCGGTTTGTCGGCATCAGCCTGCACAATCCACTCCAACTCATAGTCCAAAAGGCTCTGTACCTTGGAAACAGGAGCCTCCTTGTTAATAAAGATTGGAAAGCGGGCCTGCATCTCTCCTTGTCGGGCATCGAGCAGGTCCAGCATATCAGCTGCCATCTGACAAAAATCCTGCAAGCCGACAGCCTGGGCACGATACTCCTCGAGCAAGGCTATAAAGCGCGACATATGGGTGCCCTTTTCCTCGGCAGGCAGAGCAACGGTGAGCTCCCAGTCTGCCACGGTCGGCTGGGGCTGCGCTCCGATTTGCACCTGCAAGGGATAGCGCACGCCACGCACGCCAACCTTTTGGATAGCGATCTGACGCGTGTCAACACGGCTTTGTACATCGGGCATCGTTACCGAAGTGGTAGAAACAGTCATTTTTATCAACCAATAAGCACAGTAAAAAAAGAATACTTCAAGCTTCCATTATCAAGCACCTTTGGGGATGGAAGCAACAATAAACAATCTGCCCCGGGTTTATTCTTGTGCCGCCATGAACTCATGCAGGCTTTTTTCAATCCCCTTGGCATCCAGACCAACCAGTGCGTGGAGCTGTTTTTGCTCACCGTGATCGACAAAAACGTCGGGGTACCCCAGCGTCAATGTCGGGTTGGCTTTCTGATGTGCGCTGAGCACCTCGAGTACCGCACTGCCCGCGCCGCCCATGCGTGCCCCATCCTCGATGGTCATGAGATAGTCATGACTATCGGCCATCTCCAGGATGAGCTGCTCGTCAATCGGCTTGACAAAACGCATATCTACCACTGTCGCATCGATGGATTCCGCCACCTTGGCGGCCTCATGCAATAACGTCCCAAAGCACAGCATGGCCACTCCACGGCCCTGTCTACGGATCACCCCTTTGCCCAGCGGCACCGTATCAAAACCGGCCTCTACTGGTGCGCCCACCCCGGCACCGCGCGGATAGCGCACCGAGGCCGGCCCTTTATACTCATAACAGGTATTGAGCAAAAGGCGTGTTTCATTTTCATCGGATGGCGTGCTCACCACCAGATTGGGCACGCACCTCATGAAAGCAATGTCGTAATTGCCCGCATGCGTGGCACCATCGGCCCCCACATAGCCGGCCCGATCCAGGGCAAAGGTTACATCGAGATTTTGCAGGGCCACATCATGAATGAGCTGATCGTAGGCCCGCTGCAAAAATGTGGAATATATAGCCACCACCGGTTTTTGCTCGTCACAGGCAAGCCCACCGGCAAAGGTCACTGCGTGCTGCTCGGCAATGCCAACATCAAAATAGCGTTTGGGAAAACGCTTTTCAAACGCTACCAGCCCGCTGCCCTCGCGCATGGCAGGGGTGATGGCATGCAAACGCGTATCGCTGGCGGCCCGGTCACAAATCCACTGCCCAAACACCTGGGTGAAATTAAGTTTTTTACGTGCCGAGCTCGGCTTGGCCTCAATCCCCACCTCAGGGTCAAAACTACCCGGACCGTGATAGAGCACAGGATCTGCCTCGGCCAGTTTATAGCCCTGCCCTTTTTTGGTGACCACATGCAAAAATTGCAGGCCGCCACGCTCGAGCAAATTGTCCAGGGTGGGAATCAGGCTATCCAGATCGTGCCCATCAATGGGCCCGACATAGTTAAAGCCAAACTCCTCGAACAAGGTCGCCGGGGCCAACACCCCCTTGGCATGCCCCTCTACCCGCCGCGCAATCTCGAGCATGTGCGGTACATGCTGCAATACGGCGCGGCCCACATCCTTGGCCGTGGCATAAAAACGCCCGGACAACAGCCGTGCCAGATAATGATTCAACGCCCCCACCGGTGGAGAAATGGACATATCATTATCATTGAGGACCACCAGCAAATTGATATCTGGAATCACGCCGGCATTATTGAGGGCCTCAAACACCATCCCGGCAGTCATGGCCCCATCCCCGATCACTGCGATATGTTGCCGGTTAAGGCCCGCATTACGCGCCGCCACTGCCATGCCCAAGGCGGCTGAGATGGAAGTCGACGAGTGCGCCGTACCGAAATCATCATATTCGGATTCGCTGCGCTTTGGAAAACCGGAAATACCACCAAACTGCCGCAAGCCTGCCATCTGCTCACGCCTGCCCGTGAGGATCTTGTGCGGATAGGACTGATGCCCTACATCCCAAACCAAGCGGTCATAGGGGGTATTGAAAACATAATGCAAAGCCAGCGTGAGCTCGACCACCCCCAGATTGGAAGACAAATGGCCTCCCGTGCTGGCTACCGAGCGCAAAACAAACTCACGCAACTCAACGGCCAGAGCCTTTAAATCACTACGTTTAAGGGATCGTAAATCTGCTGGAGACTGAATGTCTTGTAATGTTACACAGGCCATAGAAGTCGGGGGAATATTAAAAGGCGGTGAAGCCAGGAAAGACTAATAAAAGGGTTATTGTAGAGCTTTTCCGGGCACAGGGGTAGAGCGCACTGCGCCCTAGTGATTCCGATGAGCGATGAAATGCGCCAGGAATGATAGATTGTCCGCACTGGCTCCCAAGGGCAAAATAGCCTCCTGGGCCTGGGTTGTAAGCTTTTGCAGCAACTCCTCGGCACGCTCGAGCCCCATCAGGGACACATAAGTCGGCTTGTTTTGGGCCTCATCCTTGCCGGCGGTCTTGCCCAGCACACTGGTATCGGCAGTAACATCAAGAATGTCGTCAGCCACCTGAAAGGCAAGCCCGACAGCCTCGGCAAAGCCTGTTAAATGGTTGCGCACCTTGGAGCTCGCTCCAGTCACGATGCCACCAAGCAAAATGCTGGCCTTGAATAAAGCACCGGTCTTCATCTCATGCATGGTTTGCAGACTCTGCACATCCAGCTTTTGACCCACATGGGCGCAATCAATCGCCTGCCCACCCACCATACCTTGACTGCCCACTGCCTGCGTCAACTGCTCAATTGCCTGGATGATTAGGGCAGGAGCAATAGGCATGGCCGCCAGGGCCTGAAAGGCCAGCGGCTGCAAACCATCACCCACCAATAATGCGGTCGGCTCATCATAGGCCACATGCACCGTGGGCTTGCCCCGCCGGAGCAAATCGTCATCCATGCACGGCATATCATCATGCACCAATGAATAGGCATGAATCATCTCTACTGCGGCAGCGCAGTGATCCAGCGCCTTGGCCTGCGCGGCCCCGAGTGGCTGCCCGGTCAAGGCCGCCTCACCGGCTGCATATACTAATGCGGCCCGCACCCGCTTGCCCCCGCCCAATACCGCATAACGCATGGCCTCATGCAAGCGCTGCGGGAGCACATCAGCTGCAGGCAACAGCGTCTCAAGCACTGCCTCAACCTGTGCGGCACGCTCCTCTAACCATTGATTTTTTTCTGTGCTTTCTCGAATAGACATTTACTCTCCTGCGCCTTGCCCGGACTCCTGTTGCAGCGGCGTGAGCAACTCATCCTGTAGCACCAGCACCTGTTGTTCGACGTGCTGCAAGCGGGTTTGACATACCTTGGCGAGCTGTACACCCCGCTGATACGCCCTCAACGAGCTTTCCAGATCCATCTCACCACTTTCCATGCGGGCGACCAACGACTCCAGCTCAGCCAAAGCCGACTCAAAATCCTCGGGCAAGGGCCGGGCTGCGTCACTGTCCTGCGCCCCATCTGTCTGATTCGAGTGTAGTTGATTATCATCCATCGTCAGCTGTCCTTTGATAAAACATCGTCACTGTGCTGCATTTTACCCCGTCTGTAAAAAAGGCAAAATCCACTCATTTAGCCGTGGCCACCGGCGCCTGCTCATAGGCCACCCACTCGCTCCAGGAGCCCGGATACAATGCCGAGCCGGATAAACCTGCCAACTCCATGGCAAAAAGGTTATGGCAGGCAGTAATCCCAGAGCCACACTGATGCACCACCTGCTGCGGCGCACAGCCCTCGAGCAAGTCCTCAAATTCAGCCCGCAACTCAGGCCCTGATTTAAAGCGGCCATCAGCCTGTAAATTCAGTGCAGTAGGCCGATTACGGGCCCCGGGGATATGCCCTGCGACGGGATCCAGAGGCTCGACCTCTCCACGATAACGCTCGGCTGCGCGGGCATCAATAATACACAAATCCGGCTGTTCCAGTTGGGCTAAAAGCATCTCTCTATCCTGCGTAGGCATCGCAGCAACCAGACCAGACACCGGCTGCCCCTTGACCTGCTGCCAGGCCCGTTGCACCCGCAAACCATCAGCCGGCGTCGTATCAACAGACGCCCCAGCCTGTACCCACGCCTGCCAGCCACCATCAAGCAACGCCACCCGGGGATAGCCTGCCCAGCGCATCATCCACCACAGCCGAGCCGCAAACTGGCCAGAATTATCATCATAAATGATGTACTGTTTTTCCTTGTTCAGCCCCAAATGCCTGAGCAAAGCAACAAACTCCCCGAGCGTGGGCAAGGGGTGACGACCATTTTTACCATTGCAGTCTGTCACCAGATCGGTACCCGGATTGACATACCAGGCCCCTGCGACACGTGCCCGCTCATATTGCTGCAACCCATGCTCGCCATCATGCAAATCATAGCGGGTATCCAGCACCACCGTTTGGGGATCCTCCAGCCACCGCTCGGCGGCCCGTACACTCAGTAAGATGGGAAAACTCATGACTGTGCCTCCTGTTTATTTGTTGTCGCGGGCGCCTCATCCTCTGCTGCAGTCGTAGCGAGCTGCTCATCCTGCTCGGCCTCTGCCTGTACAGCTGCTTTGGCTGCCTCTTTGCTTTTTGCACCCCGCAAGACCCTGTCCTCAGTGTAAGTCCGCCAGGCAGAAAGCAAACCTGATCCGACGATTAATAACATACCGGCCCAGGCCACGGCATCCGGCCAATCTCCCCAGAGAATAATGCCTAAAAAAGTCGCAAAGATGATGGTGCTGTACTGCAAAGCTGCCGTCAGTAAGGTGGAGCCATAACCAAAGGCCCGGGTAAGGGCGAGCTGTCCAAATAGCCCGGAGATACCTACCACCAACAAGGCGCTATAAGCCTGCCAGCTGGCAGCCGGCCAACCGATGGCCGCAATCACCACCAAACTTGTCAAACAGACAAAACTGGAAAAGATGAAAACCGTACGCCACTCGGGCTCGCCCACCTGCCCGAGCTGACGGATTTGCAGCATGGCCACCGCTGAAAAGCCGCCGGAAATCATCCCCAGCAAGCCGGGAAACCACTGGTCATCCCCCAGACTGGGGCGCAAAATGGCCAACACGCCAAAAAAACCGGCCAACACTGCTATCACACGCAGCGGATCACTTTGAGTGCCCCCAAAAAACAACATCCAGATGCCGATAAACAACGGGGCGGTATAGGTCAGACTGACCGCAGTAGGCAATGGTAAGGCGGACATGGCAAAAAAACTCAGCCACATGGCCGAAATACCAAAGACATTACGCCATATATGCAAGCTCCAGCTGATGGGAATCAGACTCTTGCTTTTCAGGCGAGTCCACAAGAAAAGGATGAGTACCGAGGGCAAGCCGCGAAAGAAAATGATTTGCGCTAGATTTGCCTCGAAGTCCGAAGCATATTTCACGCTGGCACCCATGAGCGCAAACATCGCACAAGCAACCAGCATCCATAGAGACTGCATGCAGCAAAACCCAGATAATTAAAATAGCGAGCAGGTATCATTAAAATAACAATTTTATATCTTCACATATTTCTCTCAACATGTATTATTGGATTTCTTATAATGGAACGTTGCTTTTGATAGGACGTACGGATTATGCAAAGAATCATTCTATTTTTAGCCACTAACCTGGCCGTGGTTGTTGTATTAAGCCTATTCATGAATATCTTTGGTGTAGGCCGATATCTGACCGCTAACGGGATAGATCCGACCCAATTATTGATTTTTTCTGCCATTATCGGCTTTTCCGGTGCCACCATCTCGTTATTGATGAGCAAATGGATGGCCAAACAAAGCACCCGGGCCTATGTCATTGACCCGCAGGCCCCACGCAATGCACGTGAAGCCTGGCTCGTTGATACTGTACACCAACTGGCCGATCGGGCTGGGATTGGCCGGCCGGAGGTGGCCATTTACGAAGGGGCGCCCAATGCCTTTGCCACCGGCGCCTTTAAAAATGACGCACTCGTTGCCGTATCTACCGGCTTATTGCAGTCCATGAATGAGGAGGAGGTAGCGGCAGTCCTCGGCCATGAGGTGGCACATATTGCCAATGGCGATATGGTCACCCTGACCCTGATTCAGGGGGTAGTCAATACCTTTGTTATCTTTTTGGCCCGCGTGGTGGGCTTTGTCATCGACCGGGCCCTATCCCGGGACGATCGCGGGGGGGTGGGCTTTGGCTACTATGCAACGGTCATTGTTTGTGAGATTGTTTTTGGCATTTTGGCCTCCATTATCGTGGCCTGGTTTTCCCGACAGCGCGAATATCGCGCAGATGCCGGTTCAGCCAAGCTGCTGGGCTCTACCCAGCCCATGATCCAGGCGCTGGCCCGACTCGGCAATGTCGAGCCTGGCGCCTTGCCGAAAAACATAGAGGCCGCGGGCATCTCAGGCGGGCCAGGCCTTGGGGCCCTGTTTGCCACGCACCCACCCATTGAGTCTCGTATTCACGCCCTGCAGCAAATGCGCAGCCAGGCCTGAGCTACTCAATAAGCCAGCCGCGCAGGCTGGCTTGTTCACGCGCTGGCCCAGTTATCGCCAACACTGACCTCGGCAATCAGGGGCACATCCAGGGTGGCGATGCGACACATCCTCTCGGGCAGCTCCTGCAATAACAGCTCCAGCTCATCCTCGGCTGCATCAAAGACCAACTCGTCATGGACCTGCATCACCATCAGGCTGCGCATATTTTCGGTCTCTAACCAGCGCTGTACATCCACCATCGCCATCTTGATCAAATCGGCAGCTGTACCTTGCATGGGCGCGTTGATAGCGGCCCGCTGTGCTGCAGCATAACGGGCTCCACGCGCCGTCTTGAGCTCGGGAAAATGCAGCCGACGACCGAATACCGTCTCCACATAGCCCTGGGTTTTGGCGAGCTCCTTGATTCGCTCCATATAATCCGCCACCCCCGGATAACGGTTAAAATAGCGGTCGATATAGGCTTTGGCAGCCTCCCGGGTAATGCCCAGATTATTAGCCAACCCAAACTGCCCCATGCCATAAATCAAGCCAAAATTAATGGCCTTGGCGGCGTAGCGCTGCTCGGCTGTTACCTCATCGACCGGCACGTGAAAGATTTCTGCTGCCGTGGCTCGATGCACATCCCCGCCTTCGGCAAAAACCTTTTGCAGATTTTCATCCCCGGAAACATGCGCCATGATACGCAGCTCAATCTGGGAATAGTCGGCCGCCACCACCTTGCCCAGACTCGAGACAAACGCCTCGCGCACCTCACGCCCCTCTACTGTACGAACCGGGATATTTTGTAAATTGGGCTCCGAAGAAGACAAGCGCCCCGTAATCACGGCAGCCTGAGCGTATTGCGTATGCAAACGACCCGTGCTGGGATTGACCATCTTGGGCAGTTTATCCGTATAAGTAGATTTGAGCTTGGCGATACCACGATACTCAAGAATCAGCTTGGGCAAAGGGTAGTCGTGCGCCAAGAAAGTCAGCACCTCCTCATTGGTCGACGGCGCGCCCGTGCTGGTGCGTCTTTGTACAGGGAGACCTTGTTTGTCAAAAAGAATTTCGCCGACCTGCTTGGGTGAATTGAGATTAAAAGACTCACCTGCGAGCTCATGGGCCTTTGCCTCCAGCTCCAGCAAACGCTCTCCCTGACGCTGGCTTTGTTCGCGCAGCTTGGCGCTATCAATAGCTACCCCATTGCGCTCAACTGTGGTCAGCACCGCGGAAAGCTGCACCTCGAGTTCGTAGATGCGCTCGAGCCCCTCCTCAGCCTGAATCTTGGGACGCAACACCTGATGGATGCGCAGGGTAAAATCCGCATCCTCACAGGCATAATGTGATGCTGTTTCAATATCCACCTGATCAAAGGTGATTTGTTTGGCCCCCTTACCACAGATATCTTCAAAGGTAGTACCCTCCTGCCCTAACCAGCGCAATGCAACCTGATCCATACTGACCCGCATATGAGCCTCCAGTACGTAGGCCTGCAACATGGTGTCATCGGTCACCCCGGCCAGCTTGACGCCCTCATTGGCCAAAACATGGCTATCATATTTGGCATTGTGCAAGATTTTGGCGGCCTCGGGGTCCTCTAGCCACGGGCGTAAAGTATCCAACACCAGTGTCTTGTCCAGCTGCTCGTCCTGTCCCTGCAATCCTGTATGGCCCACCGGAATATAGACTGCCTGCCCCGGCTCGATACTCATGGAAATGCCGACTAAACGTGCCTGCATCGGCTCAAGAGATGTGGCCTCGGTATCCATCGCCACCTCTTTGGCCGCCTGCAGCCGCTCAAGCCAGTCTTGCAAGTCATCTGTATCCGTAATGGTGCGATACACCAAGGTCTCGGGACTGGGCTGTGCAGGCAGCTCGGCAGGCGCCTCATTGGTACTTTGTTTGGGTCGGTGGATTTGCCGGCGCCCGCCCTCCGGCTCAGCGTCGGGATCCTGGGTGATTTCCCTTAAAAAGGTCCGAAATCCGTATTCATTAAACAACTGGATGAGGGTTTCCGTATCCTGCTCAAGCGGTGCAAGTGTCTCGATATCGCCATCGATCATGCTCAGATCACAATCTGTTTTGACGGTGAGCAGCTGCCGTGTCATTTCAAATTCAGGGATAAATTCGCGCAGGTTATTGCCCACCACCCCCTTGATCTCATCTGCATGAGCAATGATATTATCCAAAGAGCCGTATTTTTGTAGCCAACGTGCTGCAGTTTTCTTGCCCACACGGGGAACACCGGGGATATTATCTGACGTATCCCCCATTAACATGAGATAATCTACAATTTGATCAGGGCGCACACCATAGCGATCGATGACCCCTTGTACATCCTGGCGATCATTATTCATGGTGTTGACGAGCTCGACCTGCTCGTTGACCAGCTGGGCGAGGTCCTTGTCACCCGTAGAGACAATGGTGTAAATACCGTGTTCGGTTGCATAATGTGCTAGAGTGCCGATGACATCATCAGCCTCTACCCCTGGTACACACAACAATGGCCAGCCCATAGCCTGCACGATCTGGTACAAAGGCTCGATTTGACTGGCCAGATCTTGGGGCATGGGCGGGCGATTAGCTTTATAGTCAGCGTAGATGTCATCGCGAAAGGTTTTGCCCTTGGCATCAAATATACAGGCCAGATAATCCGCCTGATAATCCTCGCGAATACGTCGCAGCATCGCTATGACCCCATGCATCGCCCCGGTCGGATGGCCTTGTGCATTGCGTAAATCAGGCAGTGCGTGAAAGGCACGATATAAATAGCTAGAACCATCAATGAGTAATAAGGTTTTTTTCATGTCAAATAATAAAACTGTTCGTTTGCCCGCCAGAACACAAATTCCCACCATCATGTCGGAGCTCACTGCTGCTGCCGATACACTCGATGCCATTGATCTGGGCATCAGTGTTTTTGGCAGTGCACGCGTGCAGCCAGACAACCCATACTATAAGCTTGCCCACGAGCTTGGCAAACGACTCGCCCAGGCTGGGTACACCGTGATTGCTGGGGGGGGGCCCGGGATCATGGAGGCAGCCAACAAAGGCGCCTACACCGCAGGGGGTAAAAGTGTTGGTCTAAATATACGCCTACCACGCGAAACCAGCAACAACCCCTATCAAACCCACAGCCTGCAGTTTGAGTACTTTGTCTCTCGCAAGGCGACTTTTTTCATGCATAGTGCCGCCTATGTTGCCCTACCCGGGGGATTTGGCACCATGGATGAGCTTTTCGAGGCCATCACCCTGATTCAGACAAAAAAAATGCCCCCGGCGCCCATTATCTTGATTGGAACAGAATTCTGGCAAGGGCTTTTGGACTGGATCAAGGATCAGCTGGTGCGTAATAAACTCATCTCGCCAAAGGATGTGGATTTGGTCACCCTGACGGACGACCTGGACGAGGTAATGACAATCATCCATGGCTGCTGCTCGCAGTTTATCGACTCTACCGAGGCACCTCGTCCCTATCTGCCCCGTGAGCGCTTTTGAGACGCCCACCGGACAGTGACCGCCTCATCGTCAGGCGGTTTTGCGGGCATGACGACGGCGCTCATGTTCTTTGAGGTAGCGCTTGCGTAGCCGGATCGATGTGGGTGTTACCTCGACCAACTCGTCGTCATCAATGAATTGCACTGCATACTCCAGGCTCAGCTCAATGGGCGGTACCAGGTCGATGTGCTCATCCTTGCCAGAGGCGCGGATGTTGGTGTGTTTTTTTTCGCGAATGGGATTAACGACCAAATCATTGTCGCGGCTGTTGATCCCGATGATCATGCCCTCATAGACCGGATCATTAGGGCTGACAAACATGCGCCCACGCTCTTGTAGCTTCCAGAGCGCATAGGCCACGGCCTCACCGTTATCCTGGCTGATCAGCACCCCATTGCGGCGTTCACCGACCCCGCCTTCGCGCAGCGGAGCAAACTCATCAAAAATATGGCTCATCAGGCCTGTCCCCCGGGTCAGAGTCATAAACTCAGTCTGAAAACCAATTAACCCGCGGGCCGGGATACGGTACTCGAGCCGAGTACGCCCCTGGCCATCAGGCTGCATATTGAGCAGCTCACCACGACGACGGCCGATTTCCTCCATCACGCCGCCCTGGTGATCATCCTCTATGTCCAGAGTCAGCAGCTCATAAGGCTCATGAACCACCCCGTCCACCTCCTTGAGCAGCACCTGCGGTCGGGAAACAGCCAACTCATAGCCCTCGCGACGCATATTTTCGATCAGGATGGTCAGATGTAGCTCACCGCGGCCACAAACCTCAAACACAGTCTCTTCATCGGTATCATTGACGCGCAGGGCGACGTTTGCCTTGAGCTCACGCTGCAAACGCTCACGCAGCTGTCGGCTAGTAACAAATTTACCCTCCTGACCGGCCAGTGGCGAGGTATTGACCATGAAATTCATGCGCAAGGTAGGCTCATCTATCGTCAGCAACGGCAGCGCTTCGGGCTGCTCGACATCGGTCACAGTGCAACCGATGGTCAGCCCGTCAATGCCATTGATAAGCACAATATCACCTGCCTGCGCCTCATCGACCGGCGCATGCTCCAGCCCCTTGAACTTGAGCACCTGATTGACTTTTGCAGTTTGTTTTTTACCCTCGGGCCCGTGCATCACCACCACCTCCTGACCCGCCCGCAAACGGCCCCGATTGACTCGGCCGACCCCAATCAGGCCTACATAAGAGCTGTAGTCCAACGAACAGATTTGCAACTGTAGTGGCGCATCAGGATCGTCCTCGCGCTGAGGAACATATTTGATGATGGCCTCAAACAGCGGGCGCATATCGCCCTCATAAATGCCCTCATCAAAACTGGCATAACCCGACAAACCCGAGGCATAGAGAATGGGAAAATCCAACTGCTCATCGGTCGCCCCCAGCTTGTCAAAGAGATCAAAGGTCTCATTGAGCACATAATCAGAACGTGCTCCGGGTCTATCAATTTTATTAACAACCACAATGGGTTTGAGCCCCAGCTCCAACGCCTTGCGGGTCACAAACCGGGTTTGAGGCATCGGACCTTCGACAGCATCGACCAACAACAACACCCCGTCAACCATCGACAATACGCGCTCAACCTCGCCACCAAAATCAGCGTGACCGGGCGTATCAATGATATTGATATGTACTCCTTCAAACTCGACTGCACAGTTTTTGGCGAGAATGGTGATACCCCGCTCACGCTCGATATCATCAGAGTCCATGACCCGATCAGATACCTGCTCGTTGGCACGGAATGTGCCGGCTTGTTTTAGCAGCTGATCAACCAAAGTGGTTTTACCATGATCAACGTGTGCAATAATCGCAATATTTCTTAATGCGCGACTCATCTACAGGAATCCTTGTATTAAAAATTAACCGGCAAAAGCTCAGACGGCAGATCCCGCCCCTTGAGCAGCCACTGATCAATAGCGACCTCATTACTTTTGGCCTGCTGCAGTGCGCGTAACCCCTGCGCCCGGGCAACGGAAAACGGCCCAATCCGGGTCCGGCGCAATGCCGTCAAGTGTGCAAAACACCCCAGCGCACGGCCTATATCCTGAGCCAATGTCCGCACATAGGTGCCTTTACTGCAGTCCACCAACAAACCCAATGTCTGACCTTGTAAAAACAAAGTCTGCAAACGGTAAATCTCGACAGTGCGTTCCTTGCGCTCTACCTCAATGCCGTCTCGGGCATATTCGTACAAGGGGCGACCATCTTTTTTCAGGGCTGAAAACATCGGAGGCAGCTGCTCGATACGCCCTGTAAACCGGGGCAATACCGCGGCCACCTGCTGCGCACTGGCTGCCGCCTGCACCTGCTCAGCGCTGCACTGCTCGAGCACCTCACCGTCCATATCTGCGGTGGTGGTTTCCTGACCCAAACGCAAGGTAGCGATATAGGTTTTGTCTGCCTCGAGCAGCTGTGTGGATAATTTGGTCGCACGCCCAAAACAACAGATCAACAACCCCGTGGCAAAGGGATCCAGCGTCCCTGTATGTCCAGCCTTGCGGGCATCATATAACCTGCGTGCGCGTTGCAGCGCATGGTTGCTGGACATCGCTACGGGCTTGTCCAGTAAAAGCAGCCCGTCCAGCAAACGACCTCGACGACGACGTGACATGGCAGAAACTAGGAGTTGCCCGAATCTTGCTCTTTGATGACCTGCTCGATGAGCTTGCGTACCTCCATACCGCGTGCCATCCGATCATCATATATAAAGCGCAGGCTAGGCACGGTATGAATATGCATCATCTTGAAGAGCTGGCTATGCAGCCAACCCGCCTTTTCATCGAGTGCTTTTTGAGCCTGCTCAGGCTCAGCGCCCAGCACTGTGAAATAAACTTTTGCATGGGCGTAATCCGCCGATAGCTCCACCTGACTGAGGGTAATCAAACCCGCAGTGGAAATATCGATTTCCTTTTGGATCAGGGTGGCAATATCTTTTTGAATTTGCTCCGCCAAGCGGGCATTGCGTCCCGTGCCTTTACTCTTGTGTCGTGCCATAGTCTTTTAAAAATTATAACGTACGGGCGATCTCTTTGATCTCAAAGACCTCAAACTGATCACCGACCTTGATGTCATTGTAGCCCCGCAGGCTAATCCCGCAATCAAAGCCCTGACGTACCTCACGCACGTCATCCTTAAAGCGGCGCAGGGACTCCAGGTAACCAGACCAGATGACGACATTATCGCGCAAGAGTCGAACCTGCGAATCACGGCGCACAAAACCGTCGGTCACCATACAACCGGCCACCGTACCAACCCGCGAGATACGATATACCTCACGCACCTCAACCATCCCGGTCACCTCCTCGCGCTGTTCAGGCGCAAGCATGCCGGACAAGGCTGCCTTGACATCATCAATGGCATCGTAAATGACATTGTAATAACGGATTTCAATCCCGCCCTGCTCGGCCTGTCGACGGGCTGTTTGCTCGGCACGAACATTAAAGCCAATAATGACCGCGTTTGAGGCAATCGCAAGGTTGACGTCACTTTCGGAAATGCCACCCACACCAGCATGGATGATTTCGACCTTGACCTCCTCAGTGGCGAGCTTTTCCAGAGAGCTAACCAAAGCCTCCTGGGAACCTTGCACGTCGGTCTTGACGATGAGTGACAGGGACTTAGCCTCCTCACCCACATCATCAAAGAGGGACTCCAACTTGGCAGCCTGCTGCCGTGCAAGCTTGACATCACGGAACTTGCCCTGACGATATAGGGCAATCTCACGTGCCTTGCGCTCATCTGCCATCACAATCAACTCATCACCGGCAGAGGGCACCTCGGTCAGACCCTGTATTTCTACCGGAATGGAAGGGCCGGCCTTATCAATACGTTGACCCAGCTCGTTATTCATGGCACGTATCCGTCCGTAACTAGCGCCCACAAGCACGGTATCACCCTGCTTGAGCGTGCCACTTTGAACCAATACGGTGGCCACTGGGCCACGGCCGCGATCCAGGCGCGCCTCAATAACAATCCCTCGTGCTGGTGTGTTGACTGGGGCACTGAGCTCCAGGACCTCGGCCTGCAGCAGGACATTTTCTAACAGCTCATCAATGCCCTCGCCCGTCTTGGCAGAAACCCCGACAAAGGGTACATCACCACCATACTCCTCGGGCACCACCTCCTCGGCCAACAACTCCTGCTTGACCCGATCGGGGTTGGCCTCGGGCTTGTCCACCTTGGTGATGGCTACCACCATGGGGACCTCAGCAGCCTTGGTATGGTGAATGGCCTCACGTGTTTGCGGCATCACGCCATCATCCGAGGCTACTACGAGCACCACCACATCCGTGGCTTTGGTCCCGCGGGCACGCATGGCGGTAAACGCCTCGTGACCTGGCGTATCCAGGAAGGTCGCATTACCGTTATCTGTTTTCACATGATAGGCCCCGATATGCTGGGTAATCCCGCCGGCCTCACCCGAAGCCACCTTGGTGCGACGGATATAATCCAGCAAAGAGGTCTTACCGTGGTCTACATGACCCATTACGGTAATGACCGGAGCGCGAGGCTTATCCTCAGCACCCTCGAACTCGACATCTGTGAGGTAGGACTCGGGATCATCGAGTTTTGCCTCAACGGCGATATGCCCCATATCCTCAACCAATATCATGGCGGTTTCCTGATCCAGCACCTGGTTGATGGTCACCATCTGGCCCAGCTGCATCAGATGCTTGATCACCTCAGTGGCCTTGATAGCCATCTTGTGCGCCAAATCTGCCACCGTAATGGTCTCAGGAACATGGATTTCACGCTGGATAAACTCTGGCTGCTTAGACTGCTGAGCGGCTTGCTCTTGTTGACGACCACGACGGCCACGACGACGACCCCGGGCAGGCTCACGCCACCCCTCGCTTGTCTTGGCTGCTGTCGCTACATCTGCACGGGACGGGCGCTTGCGAGCAGAGCGCTGGGTATCAGCGGTCTTGGCGGCCTTGGCGACCTTTTTAGGCTGCTCGGCATCGGTTGCCTTGACGCCCTTTTTCGCGGCCTTGCCACGGCGGGGCTTTTCAGTTGCACGCAGCACCCGACGGGGTCGATTAAGCATTTCACTGATTGCCGCTGCCTCAGCCGCAGCTGCCTGCCGAGCCCGCTCACGCTCCTCGAGATCGTCCTCAGTCACATCGGAATCCAGTGCCGGGTGTAAATCGTAGGCCTCGGCCACATCCTTGTCCCGTGGGGCCTCTACCATTTTGTGGGCACTCTTTGTGCCGGCCTTTTTGGCTGCAGCAGACTTGGCTGCGCCCGCCTTGGGAGGCTGCTGTTTTTCGGAAGCTTGGGAATCTGTCTTTGTAATCTGTTCTGCCACGTCAGGCTTGCCTTTTGTATCTGAAACTTCTTTGGTTGCTGTCTCGGGCTTGGCGGCCGGAGCAGCGTCTTGCTTGGCAGCAAGAGCCGAAGGCTCGGGAGCATCCTGGCTTTCTGCCGGTTGCTCAGCTGCTGATATTGGAGCGTCGGAAGCGGGGGCAGGAGCATCGTCAGTGGGCTGCTTATCGGCCGCCTTATCATCTGCCTGAGGCTTATCTGCCTCTGGCTGGGTCTGCTGCGCAGCTGCCGGCTCGGGTTGGCGCGGCTCAGCCGGCGCCTGGACGGCAACCTCAGGCTCGGCAGACTTTGCCTCTGCTGCCTGAGTTGACTCCTGCTCGGCCTGAGCCTTGAGCTCCTCCTGACGGCGTGCCTCGGCCAGCAACTCGGAACGATCCCGCTTGACATACACCCGACTGCGCCGGGTTTCCACGGGTATCGTTCTGGAGCGCCCCGAGCTATCCGCCTGGCGAATCTCGGAAGTTTCGCGACGCGTCAGGGTGATTTTGCGACTACCGTGCGACCGCCTCTGTAACGAAGCCAACAACTTTGCCTTGTCAGCCTCGGTGATGGGATCATCAACCGCATTAAGCTCAACGCCTGCCTCGCGAAGCAGCTCTAACAGCTCTTCGGCAGGACGCTTAAGCTCTTGTGCAAATTGGGCGACAGTAGTACTAGACATTCGACTCTCTCTTGAACTCATTATTCTAATAAATAAACCCCAACCTAAACAAATAAACAGGGTAACAAACCATGCGCATTATTCCTTGGGCTGCTCATCAAACCAATGCGCACGGGCGCTCATGATTAACTCACTGGCCTTTTCGGCGGGGATATCGGTCATTTCACATAATTCATCGGTAGCCAGCTCGGCGAGATCATCCAAAGTGCAGATATCATTTTCTGCCAATACTGCCAGCACCTCGCTCTCCAGGCCCTCTAGCGCCTGCAACTCAGGGGAGACCTTTTGTAGCAGCTGCTCGTAAGCCAGAGCCTCACTTAGCAGGGCATTGCGTGCCCGGGTGCGTAGCTCCTCGACGATCTCCTCATTAAAGGCCTCGATATCAAGCAGCTCCTGCTCGGGAACATAAGCAACCTCCTCAAGTCCGGAAAAGCCCTCCTCGATAAGAATATGTGCCACCTCCTCATCGACATCGAGCTTGTCCATAAACTTGTTGAGCAGTGCCTTGCGCTCCTGCTGGGCACGGTCCTCGCTCTCCTCAGGGGTCATGATATTGATTTGCCAACCGGTCAGCTCAGAGGCCAAACGGACGTTTTGCCCACGGGCCCCGATGGCCTTGGGTAAATTTTCCTCATCCACAACGACATCCATGGCGTGCTTATCCTCATCAATGATAATGGAAAGCACACTGGCCGGTGCCAACGCCCCAATCACAAACTCAGCGGGATCCTCTGACCATAATACAATATCGATCTGCTCGCCCCCGAGCTCGTTGCGTACGGCGGTAACTCGTGAACCCCGCATCCCGACACAGGTACCGATGGGATCAATACGATCATCATAGGCAATCACTGCTATCTTGGCCCGCACCCCGGCATCCCGGGCGGCGGCCTTGATCTCGAGCAAACCCTGCTCTATCTCAGGCACCTCATTTTCAAACAGGGCACTCACAAACTCCGGCGCCACACGCGAGAGCAACACCTGCTGTCCGCGTGCCGCCTTGTCTATGTGCTGTACCCAAGCCCGCACCCGATCGCCAACGCGGATAATCTCGCGGGG
>DATGTB010000138.1:0-2228 GCA_035302065.1 Paenalcaligenes sp.
GGCTATGGAAAACAGCTCAAAGGCTGCCTTTGACCTTGATGCACCAACATCTGGATAGTCAATTAGAGCATGAGCTACTGATTTATTACTGGGAGCAGGACAAGCAGATGCTCGTCAAGGAGATTTTGCATGAGCAGGGCTTGCAGGCGCATTATCTAAACGATTGCATGCCCCACCGACTGTGCTTCATGGCGCAAAAAGAGTGGTTCATTACCCTTTTTTGGAGTGATTACTCAGGGCAGGATTATTTGCTGGTTTGGGTACAAAGGTGCGGAGATTGTGATGTGGACACTAAATAGGCGCACGTTACTGCTGCTTTTACTCATCATTTTCTTTGCTGGCTTTTTCGCTTTCTTGATCTTGGGTAGTGTGAATCAGTATTTGGCGCGCGAGATAAAGCGGGTGGAAGCACAAGCCCATGTAGACACTACTGAGCGAATCGTGTTTAACAAGGCTTTGGTGGCAGGTACAACCCTGGGCAGCGAGGATTTGGCGGTGCGGGCATTGCCCGCTGAGCTCGCGCCTGCCGAGAGCTATGTGCCCGAGTCCTATGAGCGCCTGGTAGGACAGGTGCTCAAATATTCAGTGCACGGCGGGGAGGTGGTTTTGCCTTTACATGTACGGGCGCCCAGACAGGATTCATTTGCACAGCGCATTCAAAGTGGCCGGCGTGCACTTAGCATTGCAGTTGATCGCATCAACTCCATATCCGGTTTGGTACGTCCTGGTGATTTGATCGATATTTATGTTTCTTTTGATTATCAGCGCCGCAAGATTACTGCACCCTTGTTGCAGGGGGTGTATGTGCTGGCAACTGATCAGCATACGGATGAGGATATTCAGGCCGGGGTTGGCTTTACAACCATGACCCTGGATTTGAGTCCGGAGGAGGCGGCCACTTTGGTGGCTGCCAAGCAAAGTGCAGAAATAACCGCAATGCTGCGTAATCCCATTGATGATCAAACCTCTGTCAAGGCGGTACGTAACGACATCGCAACATTATTAGGTTTACGCAATCCCATTGAGAATTTGAATCAGGGGCGTCGGGTAAATGTGATTTATGGCAATACCACCCAGCGTGGTGTGCTCGAGCCTTTACGACCGCAGCGGGTTTATCGCGCCCCACCTGCTGTCTTTGATCTTGAGCTGCCACACCAGCTTAGCCATGAGGCAGAACTCGGGGCGTTGGTTCCGGAGCTTGAGCCTTTTGAACAGGGGGAATAACGGATGCAGCGACAATTAATTAGATGGTGTTTTTTTCATCTTATGGTGTTTGCTATGGGGTTGACCAGTGGTTTGTCTCGAGCCAGTGACAATGGGCACATCTGGCAGCTTAACGTAGGAGAGATGCGCGTTTTACAGCTGGCTGATGTAGCACGGGTGGCTGTGGGCGATGGTCATGTTCTCAATGCGGTAGCTGCAGAAAATAATGAGGTGTTGGTATTTGCCAAAAATGAGGGCTTGAGCAGTTTGCATGTCTGGACCACTGAGGGGCAGCGTTATGCCTATGAAGTGCAGGTGCAAGCGGCGGCACGATCGGACTCCTTGCAAGAATTAAAAGGGATATTGGCGCGTATACCGAACATTTCCTATACCCAGGTGGGCGGCAAAATCATTGTGGAGGGTGAACAAATGAGCGGACATCATCGACAGCAATTATTTGAATTAAAGCAGCAGTATCCACAACTGCTGGATTTCACCTATCCGATCGAGTGGGAGTCCATGGTGTTGCTTGATGTACAGGTGGTTGAGGTGCCCAAGAATGCATTCATGGATCTGGGGTTACGCTGGTCGGATACGGCCCAGGGTGGAATGGCTGCCGGTATGGCCTGGGATGCCGGATCACAAAAGCTGGTAGATCGTCCCGGGGAAACGGTTGTGCCTATGCCTTTTATGCCTCAGCGCGCAGGGGGGTATTTTGGTGTAAATGCCTTGATGCTGGCCCGTTTAAATGCTTTGGCCCAAACGGGTCAAGCCGTTGTTTTGGCGCGCCCGCAGTTGCTGGCCCGCAGCGGGGCGACGGCTGAGTTCCTGGCGGGCGGTGAGGTGCCGTATTCGGCGCTGGATGCCCAGGGTAATCCGCAAACACAATTCAAACCCTATGGGGTGGCTTTGAAAATCACTCCTCATATTGAGCCTGATGGAGCAGTGCGCTCATTTTTGGATATCGAGGTCAGCACAATAGATAATAGTGTCTCGACTCCTGCGGGACCAGCATTAAAAAGCCG
>DATGTB010000139.1:0-9111 GCA_035302065.1 Paenalcaligenes sp.
CCTGCCCATGCGCATGCTGCTGCGCCTGCACGGCGACCGCAGTCAACTCGGACCGCTTGCGCTGACGCAACCATTTGGACAGCCATTGACTGGTAAAGCTGGACTGCGGCTGTAGCCACGCCCCCTCACAGTCGGATAAAAAGCGGGCATTGGCGGTCTGGTGGTCGTCAATGGCATGGGGCAAAGGTATAAATAGGGCCGCTACGCCTACCGCCGCCACTTCGGCAACAGTCATCGCCCCCGCTCGACAAATAATCAAATCCGCTTGTGCCATGGCCACGGCCATATCCTCAATAAAAGGTACACACTGCGCCTCGACATTCAACTGTTGGTAATGCGCACGGACCTCTTCGATGTGTGTGGTGCCCGTTTGGTGCACCACCTGGGGACGCTCACCAACAGGCATGGCGGCTAACGCCTCCGGAAGCACTTTATTCAAGGGTGCGGCACCCAGACTACCTCCAAGCACCAACAACCGCAGTCGTCCGGTACGTTGTCCATAACGCTGCTCAGGCTTTGATTGGGTTTTGAAGGCCGCCCGCACTGGATTGCCCACCACCACAGCCCCGGGCAAGGCGCCGGGAAAGCCTGCCAATCGGCGTCGGGCAAAACGGGCCAGAAAACGATTGGCGGTGCCGGCCACCGCATTTTGCTCATGAATGACCAAGGGAATACCCATCAACCTGGCCATTAATCCTCCGGGGACCGCCACATAACCACCCATCCCCAGGGCCACCCTGGGTTGTACCTGTATAAAAGCCCGCCGGGCTTGCCTGCAGGCTGTCCAGAGACGAAAGGGCAGTTTTAACAAAGCCATGACGCCTTTACCGCGCAACCCGGCAAAGCTAAGCGGCAATAACTCAAACCCATGATTGGGCACCATTTCACCTTCCATTCTGTCTGGCTGTCCCAACCACCAAACCTGCCAGCCCTGGGCGCGCAATACGTGCGCCACCGCTAATCCGGGCATGATGTGCCCCCCGGTGCCGCCCGCCATGATGACTATGTGATGGCCTGATTGGTTCATTTCGATTTTCCTCGCATCAATTTGCGATTTTCATAATCTACGCGCAGTAATAACGCCATCGCTATCAGGTTCACTACAATACCCGAGCCACCATAACTGACCATCGGCAGCGTCAAACCCTTGGTGGGCAACAGGCCCAGGCATACGCCAATATTGATAAAAGTCTGTAATCCAAACCACAATCCGACGCCCTGTGAAACCATGGCACCAAAAAGGCGTTCCATCGCCAGTGCCTGCCGACCAATATCAAAACTGCGCCAGACGATAAAGGCAAACACAACAATAAGGGCCGTGATGCCTACAAAACCAAGTTCTTCACCAATAACCGCGGCAATAAAATCTGTATGAGCCTCCGGCAAATAATGGAGCTTTTCCACGCTCGCACCCAAGCCGACACCAAACCACTCGCCCCGCCCGAAGGCAATCAGTGAATGAGATAGTTGGTATGCGCTACCGTAGGCATTTTCCGGATTCCAGGGGTCCAAATAAACAAACAGCCGCTCCCGACGCCAGGGCGAATACCAAATCATGGCCAAGAAACTGGCAATCAGACCCAAAGCCATGGCGGCAAAATGCTTCATGTTGAGCCCGCCAATAAAGACCATCCCCATGGCTATCGCCCCAATCACGATAAAAGCTCCCAGATCCGGCTCCAGCAACAATAAGCCACCCACGACCAGCACTGACAGAATCATCGGTAACAGGCCCCGGAAAAAAGCACTGAGATGCTCTCTTTTGCGCACTGTGTAGTCAGCTGCATATAGCAGCATCAATACCTTCATCACCTCGGAAGGCTGAATATTGATAATCCCCAAGGGTAACCAGCGACGGGCTCCATTGACCTCACGGCCAATGCCGGGGACCAGCACCAATACCAATAACAATAAACCTGCAAAAAACAAAGGCAAGGCCCACTGCTGCCAGCGTTTCATGGGTACGAGGGCGGCCAAGACGGCGAAAAACAGTCCCAAGCCCAGAAACAAGGCATGACGCAACACAAAATAATAACGTCCATAGCCACTGAACTGAGGGCCATCACCCAAGGCAATGGAGGCGGAATACACCATTAAAAGCCCAAAGGCAGCCAGGCACAGAACCACACTCAGCAACACCACATCTACAGTCGGCCGTGCGGTGCGGCTGGTTGGAGCATGGGCCAAAGAGGATAAGGCGCTCAACCAGCTCATAGCACCTCCCCTTGTTCCAGAGCGAGCTCGGCCACTGCGTCAACAAAGGCCTGCCCCCGCTGTATATAGTTATCAAACTGATCCATGCTGGCACAAGCGGGGGAAAACAACACCACATCTGCGCTGCCAGTCTGCTCAAAGGCAATCGGCACGGCCTGCTGCAGGGTTTGCACCACCGTGTGGGGCAGCCCTTGCCTGGTCAAGGCCTGTGCGATCAGCGGGGCATCTGCTCCGTATAATACACAATGCCGTACCTGCCCTGCCTGCACGGCCTGGGCCAAAGGCGCAAAATCCTGCCCCTTGGCCAACCCGCCGGCGATCAACACCTTGGTTCCTTGCATGCCCTCGATAGCAGCCACCGTAGCCCCTACATTCGTGCCTTTGCTGTCATTGATGAATTGAACTGCTCCTACAGTGCGCACCCAGGCGCAACGATAAGGCTCACCCTGATAATCCATCAGGGCACCAGCCATTTCATGCACAGGCCACCCCGCGGCACCGAGCAAGGCCAGGGCTGCCAACGCGTTTTGCACATTATGTGCCCCCAGCACCTTCAGGCTGCGCACTGGCAGCAATTGACTAAACTGGTTCTGTTCATTGCGCAAACAAAACATGTCAAAGGCCTGCCCCTGCTGTTGACAGATACCGACCGTGGCTGCCTGGGCAGGAACACTCATGCCAAAGGTCCAACCCGGCTTGCCCAGGCTCTGGCCATAATGCAACAACTCAGGTTCGGCGGCATTCATCACGACCCGCCGGGCCTGCTGCAACAAACGCAGCTTGTCCTGCAAATAGGCATGAGCACTACCGTGCCAGTCCAGATGATCCTGGTCAATATTCAATACAGTGGCCACATCGGGCACAAGGGACTGCAGCCAATGCAACTGAAAGCTGGAGCACTCCAACACCCAGACAGCCGGATAATCCCCCCTATCCATAATACGCATCCAGGCCTCCAGAAAAGAAGGGCTGATATTGCCGGCCAACTGTACCTGCTCACCATAATCACTGAGCATATGCGCAACCATGGTAGCTACGGTAGTCTTGCCATTGGTGCCCGTGATGGCAATCAATTGCGGCCGGTAATGATGCTCCTGGGCGGCATTAGCCAAGGCCTGGGCAAAGAGATTGAGCTCATTGGTGCAATGGATGCCCCGGGCTTGTGCCAATTCGAGCAAGGCCGAGACTTTGGGCTCCAGGGGCGATAATCCGGGACTAAGCACCAGTACGTCAATTCCGTCTAGCACCTCCGGAGCCAGGGCAGCATCACCCAGTGCCCACTGTACCCGGGCAGCAGACGACTGTTGCAGCTCTGTCCGCAGTGCCGCTTGGCCAGGAAACTGCAGCCGGGTATCGGCCAAACGCACAGCCCAGCCTTGGCGCACGCACCAGCGCGCCGTGGCCGTCCCGCTTTGGCCAAGACCCAGAATCAGATACTGAGAAGTCTGCTTTTGTTGTCCCATAGTCCTGTTAACGTAATTTAAGCGTCGCCAAACCAACCAAAACCAGCATCATGGTGATGATCCAGAAACGCACGACCACTTGGGTCTCCTTCCAGCCACTGACCTCAAAATGATGATGCAATGGCGCCATCCTGAATATTCGCCGGCCTTCGCCGTAGCGCTTTTTGGTGTATTTGAACCAAGCCACCTGAATCATCACGGACAAGGTTTCCACAACAAAGACCCCACCCATGATGAACAGCACTATCTCCTGTCGTACAACCACTGCGATGGTACCCAGGGCTCCACCCAGAGCCAGGGCCCCCACATCGCCCATGAACACCTGCGCCGGATAGGCATTAAACCAGAGAAAGGCCAATCCGGCCCCGCCGATGGCAGCACAAATGATCATCAGCTCGCCAGCGCCCGGAATGTACGGGAAAAGCAGATATTTGGAATAATCCACCCGTCCCACCACATAGGCAAAAATCCCTAATGCCCCCCCCACCATGACCGTCGGCATAATGGCCAGGCCATCCAGGCCATCGGTCAAATTCACGGCATTACTAGTCCCCACAATCACAAACCAGGTCAGCGCCACAAAGCCAAACACGCCCAGCGGGTAACTGATACTTTTGAAAAAAGGTACGATCAAATCTGCCTGGGTGGGCAACGGCTTGGTCAGTCCGCTCAGAATCCAGCTTTTGAATAAGGGCCACAGCTCGGTAGTTGCAGGCACGGACACGGCAAAGCTCAAATAAATGGCAGCAACCAGACCAATAAGTGCCTGCCAGAAAAACTTCTGCCGGGCCGGCATACCTTCTGGATCACGAAAGACCACCTTGCGATAGTCATCGCGCCAGCCAATCCAGCCAAAGCCCAGAGTGACCAACAGCACCACCCAAACGAAGCGATTGCCCAAATCTGCCCACAGGAGGGTGCTCACGGCTACGGCAATCAACACCAAAACGCCACCCATCGTCGGTGTACCGGACTTTTCCAGATGGGATTCAGGCCCATAAGTGCGGATAGCCTGACCGATTTTCATCGCTGTCAGGCGGCGAATCACCCAAGGTCCGGCCAATAGTCCTATCGCCAATGCGGTTGCACAGGCCAATAATGCCCGCAGGGTAATGTATTCAAAAACCGCAAAAAAACGATGGGATTCCGCCAATAGGCGCGCCAACTCAAGAAGCATGTGCCCCTCCCTGCTCAGAAAGGGCGTGTTCCAAATGTTTCACCACTCTATCCATCCGCGCACTGCGCGAGCCCTTGACTAAATAATGCGCGGGCGCCTGCTTGAGTAAAAACGCCTGCAGTGACTCTATATCCTCAAAGCTGTGCGCCTGCGCGCCGAAGGCCTCGGCAGCAAACTGGGCATCCTGACCAATGACACAGAGCAGATCCACCCCCCGTTCACGGGCATAGCCCCCCACCTCGGCATGCACAGCCTGGTGATGAATGCCCACCTCGGCCATATCACCCAGCACCAATATCTTTTTACCCTCAAGCTGGGCCAATACCTCAATGGCAGCGCGCACCGAATCCGGATTGGCATTATAGCTATCATCAATCAACTGGAAACCATCGGCCAGATTTTTAGGCTGCATGCGCCCTTGCACCGGGCGAAATGCACCCAATCCTGCACTGATAGTCGCAACGGGAATATTCAAAGCAGTCGCACAGGCACTGGCCGCCAGGGCATTATGCAGATTATGCACGCCAGGCACCGCAATGGCCGCATCACTTTCGGCATGATCCACCACCAACGTAAAACGCGTCCAGTGTGCATCCGGATAGACCTCACGAGCGTGCACCTCGGCACGCTGATGGCGACTGAACATGATGGTTTTACGCGCAGCAGAGAGCTCCTCCCACAAGGCTGCGTACTCATCATCGCGCGGGAAAACAGCCACCCCATCCGCAGGCAGGGCGGTCAATACGGAACCATTTTCCCGGGCTACCGCCTCGACCGAATGCATAAACTCCTGATGTTCACGCTGGGCGTTATTCACCAAGGCTACTGTCGGTTGGGCAATGGCAGCCAAAAACGCAATCTCTCCCGGATGATTCATCCCTAGCTCAAAGACAGCAGCCTGATGCTCAGGGCGCAATCGCAGGACACTCAAGGGCACCCCGATATGATTGTTGAAATTCCCCTGGGTGGCCAAATAGCGGTCAGCACCAAAATGCTCCGCCAAGATACAGGCAATCATTTCTTTGGTGGTGGTCTTGCCATTGCTGCCTGTCACTGCAATCACAGGCAATCTAAAGCGCTGTCGCCAACAGGTCGCCATCTTTTGCAATGCCTTCACAGTATCATCCACGACAATCTGTGGCAGCTCCAAACCAGCCACCGGGCGCTCCACCACAGCTGCCAAAGCCCCTTTATCTGCCGCCTGCGCCACATAATCATGACCATCCAGACGCTCACCGACCAGAGCCCAAAAGAGCGCCCCCTGTTGTATGCTCCTGCTATCGATAGACAACTGTGGATGGCGTAACCAGGTCAAGGCCAAACGCGCCCAATGCACATCAGAAAAATAACTCCTCTGACCCTTAATCTCCTGATAGTTTTCATGGCCCTTGCCAGCTATCAGAATGATATCGTCAGGATGAGCCTGCCAGATCGCATTCAAGATGGCCCGCGCCCGGTCCAGCTCCAGGACGGGCTCAGACTGATAGGTTTGTTCTTGCGCAGCCACGGTCCGGGCACCCGATAAAATAGCCTGGGCAATATCAGCCGGAGACTCATTGCGTGGATTATCATTGGTAATCACCACCTGGTCAGCCAGACGCTGTGCAATTGCACCCATTTCCGGCCGCTTGGCCGTGTCACGATTACCGCCACAGCCCATCACACAATGCAATCTGCCCCCGCGCACGGACGCCACTTTCCGCAAGGACTGCAATGCGCGTTCCAGCGCATCCGGGGTATGGGCATAGTCCACCACCACCAACGGCTGCGGGTAGGTTGCACGGCCAGGGGCCTGGATGGCACGCACAATTTCCAGCCGCCCAGCCACCGGACTCAAGGTTGCCATGATGCGGGCGATTTTTGATACAGGCCAACCCAACTCATTGAGAACGGCAGCCACCAGCAAATAATTGGAAATATTATGCAGCCCAATCTGGTGAGTCAAAAACTGCGCCGTACCATGCGCCCCTACCAACTGAAAGACCTGCCCATCAGAACCCGGATGAATGTCTTGGGCATAAAAATCTGCGGCTGCATCCGTCATGGAGTAAGTAAACACCGGTGCATCAGTCAATGCCACCATCTCATCGGCATAGGCATCATCCAGATTGACTACAACCCGGCGCAATCCGGGCCGCTGAAATAACAAGCCCTTGCTACGACCGTAATGGGCCTGATCGCCATGATAATCAAGGTGGTCATGGGACAAGTTGGTAAAGGCAGCAATATCAATGGCCACCCCGTCCAGACGCCCCTGGTCCAGACCGATGGAGGAGGCCTCCAAGGTGACCAGATTGGCGCCGGCCTGCTGCACCCGGGCCAGGCTTTTATGCATGGTGAACACGTCAGGAGTAGTGAGCTCCAGCGGCGTACAGCTGCCATCAGGCATGCATACGCCCAAAGTACCGATACTTGCACAAGGAACACCCGAATTATTCAAGGCCTCGGCAATCCAGTAGGAAGTGGAGGTTTTGCCATTGGTACCCGTCACAGCAATGACCGTCATCTGCTCGGAAGGACGACCATACCACTCATGAGCCAGCGCCCCAAGCAGGGCAGGCAGCTGGGCTACGGCCAAGGTTGGCACATCCACGACAGGCGCCTGATGGCGGACATCATATAAAACTGCTGCGGCCCCACGGGCAACCGCATCCGCAATAAAATCGTAACCGTCCGAGTGCAACCCTGCGCAAGCCACAAATACATCCCCAGGCCGTATCTGCCGGGAATCAAGTCCCAGGTCGGTATGTGTACTGATATGTGCGCTTAGCCAACTGATGATTTCTTGTATTGTTTTAGTTGTCATTATTGTATTCCCCCTGCATTCAGATCCAGCGCTACCATGGACTCAACAACGCCATCTGGCTGAACCCCGAGCCGACGCAACCCGCCCGCAACAATCTCTGAAAATACCGGCGCCGCCACCAACCCACCAAAATAGCCCTCCTTGCGTGGCTCATCGATAGAGACAGCAACAACAATACGAGGGTCAGAAACGGGTGCAAAACCCACAAATGAACTGCGGTAACTGGATTTACTGTAGGCCCCATCGACTATTTTACGAGCCGTACCGCTTTTGCCGGCTACACGGTATCCATGTACTGCCGCCCGCCGGGCGCCATCGGGGCCTGCTGCCGCCTCCAGCATGGTACGCACAGAGCGCGCCACCTCTGGACTAAACACCTGCGAGCTGGTTGGCTGGGTATCCCGTTTTAATAAACTAAGCGAAACCATATCCCCGTCACGGGCAAAGACTGTAAAGGCCTGGGCAATCTGTAGCAATGATGCAGATAATCCATACCCATAGGCCATCGTTGCACGCTCAATAGGACGCCAACTATCCCAGGGGCGCAGACGACCTGCCGCCGCACCAGGAAAACCGATCTGTGGTGCCCGTCCAAAACCCAGACGATCAAAACCATCCCACATTTGCTTGGAACTCAAACGCTCGGAAAGCATGGTCATGCCGATATTACTGGAGCGGCGCAAAATCCCCGCCACATCCAGCACGCCATTGCGACTGACATCAGATATCACCGCACCTTCATAACGGTAACGGCCATTGCCGGTATCAAACTGGGTATTCAGATGGACCACCCCCTCATCCAGGGCCAGGGCCACGGTAAATGGCTTCATGATGGAGCCGGGCTCAAACGTGTCAGTAATCACACGATTACGCAGGGCAACGCCCTGACGGTCATTGCGATCATTAGGGTCATAAGCAGGCAGATTGACGAGCGCCAACACCTCGCCTGTTTTCACATCCAGAACCACCGCCGAACCTGCATCCGCCTCATGGTACTCAACCGCATTTTTCAAGGCCCGAAACGCATCGTATTGCACTCCGGCGTCGATAGAAAGCAATAAATCCTGCCCGTGTACAGGAGGAATGATTTCTCGCACATCGTCCACGATGCGCCCCAGGCGATCCCGGACGACGCGTCGCGAACCAGGCGTGCCCGAGAGCAAATCATTGAATGTCAGCTCCACGCCTTCCAGGCCCTGCTCCTCGATATCGGTAAAGCCCAGCACATGCGCCAAGCTCTCACCTTCTGGATAAAAGCGCCGCATCTCCTCTTGTTGATGGATGCCTGGCACACCAAGCGCAGCTACCTGCTCCGCCAAATCCAGATCGACCTGACGGCGCAGGTAAACAAAACTGCGCCCGGTTACCGCAATTCGCTTTTGCACCTCTGCGACGGAAAGTCCCAGCAGCTCGCCCAAGGCCTGCAACTGCTCGGGCGAGGCCTGACGGGC
>DATGTB010000140.1:0-3267 GCA_035302065.1 Paenalcaligenes sp.
GGAGGTTCTGAGCCGGAGCGTCTGGATGAGGCCCTGGAGGGCGTGGTGAGTTGGGTCAAAGAGAGGGTAGATCTATGAGTTTGGACAATATCGAGGTTGAGCTGGAAATTGATACCGCCGGGTTAAAATGCCCTTTGCCCATACTCAAGGCAAAGAAGGCCTTGGCAGACATTCAGAGCGGTGAGATACTCAAGGTGATTACCACCGATCCGCATGCTGAGGAGGACTTTCAGGCATTTTGTGCCCAGACAGGTCATCAGCTATTGGCTCAAACGCCTTTTGATGAGGGGTTGTATCATTATCTGCAAAAGCGCTAGCTTTTGGCGCTTTCGTTGTAGGCAGGTAAAAAGTGCAGATATAGTTTTCTCTTTTTGCCTGCTTGGTGGTAGAATAGTTGGCTTTACGTATTTTCTTAACAAACAGAAGGGATTATCAATGGTGGTAATTCGCCTAGCCCGTGGGGGCTCAAAGAAGCGTCCATTTTATACAGTTGTGGCCGCTGACTCTAAAGTACGACGTGATGGTCGTTTTATCGAGCGTTTAGGTTTTTATAATCCAGTAGGTGCAGAGGGGCAGGAAAATCTGCGCATTGAGCTGGATCGTATTCAGCACTGGGTAGATACTGGCGCCAAGATGTCGCCCACAGTACGACGCCTGGTAAGAGATTATCGCAAGCAAATAGAGCAGGCAGTTTAATCTTTCATCCATGAGCTTTGGTCAGATTGGGTCGGATATCGAGCGCCCTTCGGATCTTGTCAAGCTTGGCCATGTCATGTCTGCCTTTGGCGTACAGGGCTGGATTAAGGTACGCCCTTATACCGATGGCTATGAAACACTGACGGCTGCCCAGCGGTGGTGGTTGGGTACGCCCGAATCAAGGACTGGTTCGGGCGCGTCCGTGATCGTGCCTATGGAGATCGAGCAGAGCCGACAGCACAGCAACACCATCATCGCTTTACCCAAGGGGTATGATGATCGCGATCAGGCGCAGGCATTGCAAGGGCATACGGTATGGTTACCACGCTCCGAGTTTGAGCCTTTGCCCGAGGGTGAATATTACTGGGTGGATTTGCTCGGCTGTGATGTCTATGGTGAGCGCGGCAGCCAGGAGGAGGCGCAGCTTGGTGAGCCGGTATTTCTTGGTCGTGTCAGCCATGTTTTTGATAATGGTGCACATGCCGTTTTGGTGGTTGATGAGGGCGAGCTAAGTCCTGCCCGGGTATTTGCTCCGGCGCTGGATCGCCGCAATCGACCCAGGCAGCGGTTACTACCGTTTGTCGAGGCTTATGTGCATGAGGTGGATTTGGCCAATAAACACATTTCCACCAGTTGGCCGGAGGATTTTTAGCTCGCGGTCCGATTTCTGGCGCTGGCCTTTCCCATTAGTTGAGTTCCAAGCCATGCGCTTTGACGTAATCAGTCTTTTCCCCGATATGTTTGATGTGCTCACCCATTACGGTGTGAGTGCACGGGCGTGGAAAAACGGTCTCTGGACGCTTGCTTGTTGGAATCCCCGTGATTTCACCGCAGATGTGCATCGCACGGTGGATGACCGGCCTTATGGGGGCGGGCCTGGCATGGTGATGCTGGTCGAGCCCCTGGAGCAGGCTTTATTTGCCGCCCGGGCTGCCGCTCAATCCGAGGGCTGTGAGGATGCGCAGTGCCCCGTGGTGCTCATGAGCCCTACCGGTCAGCCTTTTACGCAGCAGGTAGCGCAAACATGGGCCCGTAGCAAGGGTGTAACAATTATCTGTGGTCGATACGAGGGCATTGACCAGCGATTCATCGACCGCCATGTCACCCATGAGTATTCACTGGGTGACTTCGTTTTGTCTGGCGGGGAAATCGCCGCTCAGGCAATGATAGATAGTACAGTGCGCCTGCTACCCGGTGCGTTGAACCACGATTTGTCAGCGGCCTCAGATTCATTTCACGAGGGACTCGACGGTCTGCTTGATAGCCCACACTATACCCGGCCGGAGATATATGCGGGGTATGCTGTGCCGGCGGTGTTACGCTCGGGCGATCATCAGGCCATTGCCTTGTGGCGCCGTCAGCAATCATTGCTGTTGACGCTCGAGCGCCGCGCAGATTTGATCGATAATGCACGTTTGCATGGCGCCCTGAGTGGTAGTGATGAGGCATTCCTTGATATGGTGCAGCAACAGGGCATCGAACAAGTGCGCTCACTCTTGGCTGAGCACCCTGTTGCTTTACCCAAAACCCGTCGTCAATAAAAAAACGCCTTGCTGTCAAGCAAGGCGTTGTTGATGCCCCCAATCAGCAGTTTTCTATTGCAAACGGGCCAGTTGGGCTTCTACTGTGGCTTTGGTTTCATTAAAGCTGCTTAGGCGCTGTCGCTCTTGCTCAACGACCTGCTCCGGTGCACGTTCAACAAAGTTTTTGTTATCGAGTTTATTGCGGGCCCGCAGTATTTCAGCCTCCAGACGCTCGAGCTCCTTGTTGAGCCGCTGCTTTTCTGCCGCGACATCGATTTCTACATGCAGCATCAGCGAGGTGTTACCGACGGCCTGCGTCGGGGCACCCAGATCCGGGAGCTGATCGTGCAGCTCTACCTCACTGAGACGAGCCAGCGCCATCAGATAATCCTGGTTGGCCGAAATTCTTTTGACATCACCCTGGGCGAGCAGCGGCACCCGTTCGGCAGGAGAGAGGTTCATTTCCCCTCTGAGCGTTCGTATCGCATCAGTAAAGGCCTTGAGTAATTGTATTTCATGCTCTGCGGCCTCATCGATGAGCTGTTCCTGATAAGCAGGGTAGGGCTGTACGCTGATGCTGGTTTGCTCATCTGCCTGACGTGTGGTCGCCAGGACCGCGACCTTTTGCCACAGCTCCTCCGTGATAAAAGGAATTAATGGGTGCGCGATGCGCAAGATCTCCTCCAGCACCTGTACCAGTGTGCGGCGGGTGGCGATCTTTTGTGCTTCAGTGCCGTGGCGTAGCTGCACCTTGGCTAACTCCAGATACCAATCGCAATACTCATCCCAGACAAAGTGGTAGATGTTATTGGCGATGTTATCAAAGCGATATTCCTTGAAGCCCCGAGTAACCTGGGCCTTGAGGCGCTGTAGCTGGCTCTGTATCCAGCGATCCGCAAAAGAATAGGCATCAGCGGCCGGCTCTGGTTGGGCAAAGGGCTGCTCCTGCTCGGTGTTCATCAAAACGAAACGGGTCGCATTCCAGAGTTTGTTGCAAAAGTTGCGGTAGCCCTCGCAGCGCTTGAGATCAAAGTTGATATTGCGGCCC
>DATGTB010000141.1:0-4204 GCA_035302065.1 Paenalcaligenes sp.
AGACGTCGCATCCCCAGGTGGCTGGTACTGATGATTGTCGGTATTATCATCGGGGTGGGCGGCGTGTTATTCATCCAGGAAAGTTACGGTCCGGCCCGTCTGACGGTTGAGGAGTCCGAACGCTTGCATTTTGATTTGAATGCGGCCACCTCCGAGGTGCAAAGATTACAAACCGAGCTAAACCAGACCAAGCGCTCGCTGGATCAGGCTCAGGAGCAACTCGAGCAACAGGCCAGCAAAATCAGCCAACATGATTCTATCGTAGCAGCCCTGGAAAAGGATATCGAGCGTTTTGCCCGCGTCGCACCCGAGGACCCCCGAGGCACCTCGCCGGGGATTCGGGCCGCACGGTTTCGACGCGGCGATCAGACCCTCAACTACCAGATTCTCCTGATGCAGGATGATGAACAGGCCGACGAATTTGTGGGCGCCATGCATTTCAATGTGATGGGTCGTTATACCAATGGACGTCAGGGCTATATTGACCTCGATCCCATCCCGCTCACACTGGGCTACTATCTGCATAGTGATGGGGAGGCCGCCCTGCCCGAAGGGTTCACACCACAGCAGGTCACCATACAAATTCGCCCCGAGGGCTCTGACTCAGTGGTAGCCACGCGTATCCTCAACGTACGCTAAGCGCAGGCACAAAAAAGGTCTGTCGCCCGGGCGACAGACCTTTTTATATCAGCTCAACTCATCAGAATGCCGGCACAATGGCCCCCTCGTATTGCTCAGCAATAAAATCACGTACCTGTGAAGACTGCAAAGCCTCTATCAAAGTCGCGATACGGGCATCATCCTTGTTGTCGACCGAGACGGCCACCAAATTGGCATAAGGGGACTCTATCCCTTCGATGAATAAAGCATCATCTACCGGATTTAGACCAGCCTCAAGCGCATAATTGGTATTGATAAGGGCGATATCTACATCCGGCAGGATGCGTGGCAAAGCGGCCGCCTCAAGCTCTCTGAACTTGAGATTCTTGGGGTTGCTGCTGATATCGCGCGAAGTCGCCAAGATATTGTCCGGATCCTTTAACTCGATCAGACCATGCTCCTGCAACAATAATAAAGCCCGTGCGCCATTGCTCGGGTCATTGGGAATGGCGACCAGCGCCCCATCGGCAAGGGCATCTATACTATCGAGCTTGTCTGAATAAGCGCCAAAAGGCTCGACATGGACTAGCCCGACCGAGACCAGATTCGTCCCGTGCTCCTTGTTAAAGCTGTCCAGATAAGGCTTGTGCTGAAAGAAATTGGCATCTATCTGCCCCTCGGCAACCTGCTGGTTGGGTTGTACATAATCTGTAAACACCTTGATATCGAGGGTCAGACCCTGGGCTTTCAAATCATCCTGTATGTATTCCAGAATTTCGGCATGAGGTACCGGCGTGGCGGCAATACTCAGGGTATCGGCCTGGGCAACTCCCAAAGCAAAAACGGAAACGATGGCACTGCTCAAAAGGTTTCTAAACATAAAGCTTCTCCAAAAAATTTCCATCAGTTTAATTGGTTTTGCGTTGCAATGCAGCTATAAGATAATCACCAAACATTTGCATGAGCTGCACCAGGACCACCAAAATGACCACTGTCACAATCATGACATCCGTCTGATAACGCTGATACCCAAAACGCAAAGCCAAATCTCCAAGCCCGCCACCGCCAATCACCCCAGACATTGCCGAGTAACCCACCAGGGTAATGCCGGTTACCAAAACGGCTGCCAAAAGCCCGGTAAAGGCCTCGGGCAGCAAAGCCAAAAAAACAGTCTGCCAGGAATTAGCCCCCATGGCACGACAAGCCTCAATCACACCGGTATCCAACTCCCTCAATACATTTTCCACCAAACGGGCGAAAAAAGGAGCCGCACTGGCCACTAAAGGCGGAATTGCTCCTTGTACCCCAAGCGATGTGCCCGCCAGCATTCGCGTCAAAGGAATCATGACAATGAGCAAAATAAGAAAAGGCACAGAACGCAAGACATTGACGATAAAAGACAGACTTTGGTAGACCCAGCGATTGGCAAAAAACTGATTGGGCCCGGTCAAAAACAAGGCAATGCCCACGGGTAAACCGATGACGACCGTAAATGCCAAAGAAAACCCGGTCATCAACAAGGTATCGACCGTGGCCTCTCCAATCAGAGGCCAATCCAGATTTGACCAGCTCATGTGCGTAATACCTCTACAAAAATACCCTGGGCCTGCAAGCGCTGCTGCACCTCCGGAAGCTGAAACGCAGGCCCCTGGATGGAAATGACCAGCTGACCGTAGGGCATTTGCTTTAAATGGCTCACCGCCCCATGCAAAATACTGATATCAAGATTCAAATCACGGCTAAGCTGACTCAATACTGGGGCACTGGTTTGCTCACCAGCATAGCTCAGCCTGAGTAAGACCCCCGGCACCTCGGCTGCCATCACCTTCCAGCCATCCGTATCCAGACCGCTTTCTGACAATAAGGACTGCGTCACCTCATCGCGAGGGCGTAAAAACACATCCACTACTGCGCCCGACTCCACAATACGCCCACGCTCAATGACAGCCACCTGGTCACAGACTTGTCGGATGACGTCCATACTATGCGTAATCAGGACTATGGTGATCCCCAGCTGCTTATTAACTCGCAAGAGCAGGCGCAAAATGGACTGAGTAGTTTCCGGATCCAGGGCCGAGGTCGCCTCATCACACAGCAGCAATCCGGGATCATTGGCCAGGGCACGTGCGATGCCGACACGCTGCTGCTGCCCTCCCGATAATTGCCGTGGATATTTATGGATATGCTCGGACAACCCCACCCACTCGAGCACCTCGGCAGTACGGGCATTTTGCTCGCGGCGGCTCAGTCCGGCCAGACGCAGGGGAAACCGCACATTATCCCGCACTGTGCGCTCCTGCAGCAAATTAAAATGCTGAAATACCATGCCGATTTTCTGGCGTTGTTTGCGCAGCTGGGCTTCGGTCATGGAAGTCAGACACGCACCGCCAAGCCACACCTCACCTGTGGTAGGTCGCTCAAGTAAATTGAGAAGACGAATCAGGGTGCTTTTGCCGGCCCCGGAGCGGCCTATGATGCCATATACCTCACCGGCCTGAATATCCAGGCTGACCTGTTCCAGTGCCTGTATCACACGGCCGCGGTGAACGTACTGTTTGGAAACATTTTTTATTTTAATCAACGCCGTCTATCCCTGTCTTTGTGGTTTACCAGATCATACACGGCCAAAGGCAGAAACAAAAAGGCTGCCAGCACTGGCAGCCTAATTGCTTGATTTTATTAGTATTTTTTGGTGGGCCGTGCGCGACTCGAACGCGCGACCAACGGATTAAAAGTCCGCTGCTCTACCACCTGAGCTAACGGCCCGAAAGATGTAATTATGCTATGAATAAAAATTACTGTCAAGCCAAAGACCAAAAACCACAGAAAGCCAGTGGGCAAAAAACAAAACTGTTGTTTTTTGCCCGCCTGATGTGCTTGCCTAACGCTCGCGAGAAATACGTACCTCAGCTCCGCGGCGTTTAACCTCGAGCCCCTCTGAAGGCAGGATTTTCAACCCCTCCAGACCTTTGATATAGCTCGAGCCCTGCATTTGCATGACCCGGATCTTGTTGCGCATCACCTCGGGACTATGCTCGGGCATGCCAAACATCCAGACTTCATCAAGCAAGCGGGCAGAATTAAAGGCGCCGGTATTCAACGCCTCTGGTCCCAGACACAGCATGTGTCCCTCACGACCAAATACAGGCAATTTATCCAGACCGGCCTTGACCTTCCAACGAGTGCCGCCCTCATAGCGCCAGCCAGTACTCAGATCCCACCAAGCCGAGCCTTTGGGTAGATACAGCTCTACCTCATCGCCGGGCTGCATGAAAGGCACCACCAACAACGCCGAACCCAACATATACTGGTGACTCCAGTTCAGCACCTCAGGATCATCGGGAAACTCCAGGGGAAGCGCCCTTTGTACCGGCAGTCCTGAACGCACGGATTCCTCGATAATCCCCAGCACATAAGGCACCAGACGATAACGCCAGCGAAACCAGTGTGCGATGTACTCTCGAGTTTGCTCATCAAAGTCCATGGGCCTGAGACCGGGTACTGCGTGCAGATGAAAGTTGGCTGAAAACACCAGCATGGACAACCAACGCACATATAACTCTGGCGTCATGTCATCCAGCGGAGCATCGGGAGAGCCCAGGAA
>DATGTB010000142.1:0-5204 GCA_035302065.1 Paenalcaligenes sp.
TTTACTACTGGATAATTACGACTCATTTACCTATAACCTCATGCAGTATTTTGAGGCGCTGGGCCAGGACGTGGTCGTGCATCGTAGCGATGCATTGACCCTGGAGGACATCACCCGCCTGCAGCCGGATTACCTTTGCCTATCCTCAGGCCCCGGGCGGCCCGAACAAGCCGGGATTGCCCTGGACTGTGTGCGCCATTTTGCCGGCCAAATTCCCATTCTTGGGGTTGCCCAGGGCCATCAGGTCATCGCTCAGGCCTTTGGGGCGCAACTGCGTCCAGCGGCACAAATCATGCATGGCAAAACCACAGCCATCGTGCATCAAGGACAGGGGCTCTTTGCGGGCTTGCCCAGCCCTTTTGAGGCAACCTGCTATCATGCCCTGATTGTGGACGAGCAACAGCTGCCCGCAGAGCTGGAAATCATCGCCCGTGACGAGGCTGGACAGATCATGGCCCTGCAGCATCAACATTTCGCCATTCACGGTGTACAGTTTCACCCTGAGTCCATCTTCACTGAGCAAGGGGAGCAGCTTTTGCAAAATTTCCTACACCTACGGCAATCAACCAAGGAGAAATGATGAGTTCAGAACACGCCACTAAAATCACCCCGACCGAAGCCCTGGTGCGCTGTATTGAACATCGCGAGATATTCCATGACGAGATGCTGCACCTGATGCGCATGGTCATGCGCGGCGAGCTCAGTCCCACCCTGACTGCCGCCCTGCTGCTCGGCCTGCGGGTCAAAAAGGAAACGGTTGGCGAAATAGCCGCTGCCGCTACGGTAATGCGGGAGTTTTGCCTGGAGGTCCCCATCCCGAACCCGGATGAGCTCCTGGACATGTGCGGCACCGGAGGCGATGGTTCGAATACCTTTAATATTTCGACGGCCAGCATGTTTGTAGTCGCTGCTGCCGGGGTCAAGGTGGCCAAGCACGGCGGGCGCAGCGCCTCCTCATCATCAGGTAGTGCCGATGTGCTCGAGAGCCTGGGCGCGCGCTTGGATTTGGTGCCCGAACAGGTGGCTCAATGTGTAGAGGAATGCAATATCGGCTTTATGTATGCTCCAGCCCATCATAGTGCCATGAAAAACGTTGCTGCAGTACGCAAAGAGCTGGGCGTGCGCACCATTTTCAATATTTTGGGGCCTTTGACCAATCCCGCACGGGCAGCCAATCAGCTGATGGGGGTGTTCCATCCGGATTTGGTGGGTATACAGGTACGGGTCATGCAGCGATTGGGCGCTCAGCATGTGTTGGTGGTGCACGGCCGTGACGGACTCGATGAGGCCACCACGGGCGCTGCTACAATGGTGGGCGAGCTGAAAAACAACGTGGTTCGTGAGTACGAGATCCACCCCGAGGACTATGGTATCCCCATGAGCTCACACAGAAATATACAGGCCGAATCCTGTCTGGAATCCGCCGAGCTGATCAGGTCTGCTCTGGATAATACCCCGGGCACCGCCCGTGATATCGTCGCCTTTAATGCCGGCCTGGCCATCTACGCCGGCCAGGGAGCCGAGAGCATCGAGGAGGGCATACGCACGGCCAGGGAGTGTCTGCGTAGCGGAGCGGCCCGCGCCAAATTAGAGGAGTTTTGTGCTTTGACACGGAAGCTAACATCATGAGCAATATTCTGAACACCATTTTGAATACCAAGAAAAAAGAAGTTACTGCTGCCCGCAAATTGCGCAGCGAGTCAGACCTGCTAAGGGAGGCCAAAAGCCGCAAGGATGTGCGGGGCTTTGCCGATGCCATTCGGCAAAAGGTGCAGGATAAACAACCAGCCGTCATCGCGGAAATCAAGCGCGCCTCCCCCTCCAAGGGGATTATCAGGGAGCATTTTGTCCCAGCCGAAATCGCCGCTGCCTATGCCGCCAATGGTGCTACCTGCCTGTCCGTGCTCACGGATGTGCAGTATTTCCAGGGCGGTTATGATCACCTCAGACAGGCACGGGCAGCCTGTAGCCTGCCCGTGCTGCGCAAGGATTTCATTGTTGACCCCTACCAGATCATCCACGCCCGGGCCATCGGCGCAGATTGCATCCTGCTGATTGCAGCAGCGCTGAGTACCGCCCAGATGCAGGAGTTCGAGGCTCTGGCCCATGAGCTGGGCATGGATGTGCTGGTCGAAGTGCATGACAGTGCAGAACTCGAGCAGGCACTGAGTCTCAACACCCCGCTCATTGGCATCAACAACCGTGATTTGCGCACCTTTGAAACCAGCCTGCAAACCACCATTGATTTATTGGCCAATATCCCGGCCGATCGGCAGGTGGTCACCGAAAGCGGCATTTTGAGCCGTGCCGATGTCGAGCTCATGCAGTCCCATGAGGTCTGGGCCTTTCTGGTGGGTGAGGCATTCATGCGGGCCAAGGATCCGGGTGAGGCCCTGAAAGCATTATTTTTCTGATTGCCCACGCAAAAGCGCGCTTACCCGCAGGCAAGCGCGCCTTGTTGTTAATCCAGGGTGATAGGCGCTTAGTCGATCAGACCAGCTTCCTCGGCCTGTATATCAGCATGGTAAGAAGATCGCACCAAAGCCCCTACTGCGGCGTGAGTAAAGCCCAGATCATAGGCAATCCCCTCCAGCCGTTTGAAATTATCCGGCGTGACGTAGCGTAGCACGGGCAGGTGATACTCGGTCGGCTGCAGATACTGACCGATGGTGAGCATATCCACATCGTGCGCCCGCAAATCACGCATGACCTCGATGATCTCCTCATCGGTCTCACCCAAGCCGACCATCAGGCCGGATTTGGTGGCCACCTCGGGGCGTCGTTTTTTGTACTCGGATAGCAGCTTGAGCGAATGTTCATAATCCGCCCCCGGACGCGCCTGCCGGTAGAGGCGGGGCACGGTTTCCAGATTGTGGTTCATGACATCCGGTGGACTTTGCTCAAGGATATCCAGCGCCCGCTCAAGCCGACCCCTGAAATCAGGGACCAACACCTCGATGCGGGTATCGGGCGCCTGGGTGCGTATTTCCTCAATACATTTGGCAAAATGCTCTGCCCCACCGTCACGCAAATCATCCCGGTCGACGGAAGTGATGACAGCATAGCTGAGATTCATCCGACCAATGGCCCGTGCCAAATTAGCCGGCTCCTCCTCGTCCAGGGCATCAGGACGACCATGGGCTACATCACAAAATGGGCAACGGCGGGTGCATTTGTCCCCCATGATCATGAAGGTCGCCGTCCCCTTGCCAAAACATTCACCAATATTGGGACAACTCGCCTCCTCACAGACCGTAAAGAGGTTGGTATCGCGCAAAATCTCCTTGATCTGTCTGAATTGGGAGTTGGGCGCAGCGGCCTTGACCCGAATCCAGTCAGGCTTTTTCAAAGGATTGGTGGTGCGTTCGACCTTGATTGGGATGCGTGAGGTTTTCTCGCGCGCTCGTTGGTGGCGGGTTGCATCATAATCGGTCCGTGCTCTGACGGTAGGACGATGGGAGGTCTGGGTGTTTGTCGTCATAATACTGTCTTTTTCAAAAACTTAATCAAGCGTGGTGACGCTGAGTCGGTGTGACAATGTGTGCTGCAAATGTGAGGTAAATAACTGCCCCACCCGGGAAACCGTGGTGTGAATGCCGCAATGGGCCAAATCCGTGGTGCGCAAGCCGGCATAACCGCAGGGATTGATCCCCTCAAAAGGAGATAAATCCATATCAACATTAATTGCGATGCCGTGATAACTACAGCCTTTGTTGATTTTGACCCCCAGTGCCGCTATTTTAGCCAGTTGCCCGGCAGTCTGGCCAGCATGCGCTGTCCCGGCCCCGGATTCCGACTGGCCAAGCGGCACATACACGCCCGGCGCACCGGGTTGTAGACAAGCATAGTCTGCCCCGAGTGCTGCCAATGTGTCCAGAATAACCCGCTCGAGCAAAGCGACATAAGATTTGACATAAAGCCCGTAACGGCGCAAGTCCAGCAGGCAATAGGCCACGAGCTGTCCGGGCCCGTGGTAGGTGACCTGTCCGCCCCGGTCGGTGTGGACCAGGGGGATCGCCCGGGGATTGAGTACATGCTCGATGCGCCCGGCGAGCCCCAGGGTATAAACCGGCTCATGCTCCAGCAACCAGAGCTGATCCGGGCTGTCTGCAGTGCGCTGCGCAGTATAGTCGCGCATGGCCTCCCACAACGGGGCAAACGACTGCCGCCCCGAGAGCCAGTGCACCTGTAGCGGTTCGCTGGCCTGGCCGGCCTCGTCAGAGGACATACGCAACCATGGGGTGTGAGGTCAGGGCCCGATATAAATCATCGAGCTGTTGCTGTGACTGGGCATTGACCCTGAACGTCAGCCCCAGATAGTTGCCCTCGCGGCTTGGACGCATCTCTACCGTGGCCGGGTCGAGCTTTGGATCATGCGCCAATACCAGCTCAGTCAACACCTGCGCAAAATCCTGCTCGGCACGCCCCATCACCTTGATGGGGAATTCGCAGGGAAATTCCAGGACGGATTCTTTGTCGGTACTCATGACTGGGCTCCCAAATTCAAGATTTCCTGATCATAAGCCGCTCGCAACTGCTCAAATACGGGGCCTGGCTGGCCCTCGCCAACTGGCTGAGCATTGTATAGCGTGATGGGGAGGATTTCCCGCGTGGCAGAGCTCAACATGAGCTCATCGGCCTGCTGTACCTCTGCCCGAGTGATGGGCCGAGATTCAAAATCAATCTCGCACTGGGCAGCCAGTCGCTCAATCAGACGATAGCGAATCCCCTCCAAAATCAGATGATTGCGCGGCGGCGCCAGCAGCACCCCATCACGTACCACCCAAATGTTGGTTGAAGATCCTTCGGTCAGATAGTCATCACGAAACTGTACGACCTCATCTACCCCTGCCTCTACGGCCTGCTGCCGGGCCAGAACATTGCCCAGCAAGGAGGTTGATTTGATGTGGCAGTTGAGCCAGCGCTTGTCCTCAATACTGACCACACTCAGCCCCTGGGTGCGCTGCGCCTGAGAAGGGGGCTCAAAAGGCGCGACCATGCAAAAAATGGTGGGCTCACTTTGGGCCGGAAAGGCGTGATCACGTTTGGCCGGACCACGGGTCACCTGTATATAGACAATGCTGTTTGAGCCCCGCCCCGAACGGGCGAGCATATCGAGTACGAGCTGCTCCCAATCCTGCTGCTCCCAGCCTGTTTCTATCTCGATGACGCGCAGATTACGCATCAAGCGAGCCAGATGGTCC
>DATGTB010000143.1:0-4254 GCA_035302065.1 Paenalcaligenes sp.
CGCGGATAATTTCCTCGCCAAAAACATCCTCATAGCAGATATTGGGTGCAATATGCTGATTGTGAATGGAGAAGGGGGGCTGCTGTGAAGCGCCACGCTGAAATTCCCCCAGCGGGATGTTCAGCAACTCGATGAACCAATTGAAACCAGTGGGGATAAACTCGCCAAAAGGGACCAGATGCTGTTTGTCGTAGCGCTGCGGCAAATTGAGCATCACGATATCCATCACCGTGGTATCCGCGGCAATGGCAATGACACTGTTGGTGTAATGTCCTGTGAGTGGCGTATCAAGGACAGGTTTTGTTGCCTCGGTGGACTCCTCATACAGAGGCACGCCCATGAGCAGGATGCTATTTTGGCGGGCGGCCAAATCGATCCATTGCTGCCAGAATGCCGCAGGCAGGCGGTGCTGGAAAACGGGCACTACCGTTTCCGGCAGAATGATGAGCCGGGGCTGTGCTTGCGGGTCTTTGGGCGGTAGTGCGGCCAATTCATAATAAGTTTTCATCCCCTGCTCAAAGCGTTGCGGATCAAATTTCATGGACTGTTCAACGTTGCCCTGGGCCAGGCGGATGAAAAAAGGCTGCTCATAGGGGCTGGACCACGGTATCCCATGCAGCAGCAGGCCGAGCAAATTAAGTATGAAGGCGGTGATCAATACGCCGCTTGCGTGCCAGAAGCCTTTGACAGCAGGTAGTTGGGCCTGTGCCGTTGTTTTGCCCTCGCCTGGGTGGCGATGAAGCTGAAAGAAACAGGCGAGAGCCGCAGCGGTAAAGGCAGCCATCCAGCTCACCCCGTAGACACCCAGGACAGTGGCCCAGCCTGCCAGTGTGCCATCGACATGGGCATAGCCGATATTGAGCCAGGGAAAGCCGGTAAAAAGCGTGCCTCGCACCCACTCCAGAGCCGCCCACAGACTGGCCCATAGAAGTACGTTGATAAAGGCCTGGCGGTTGTTGTCGATGTCTGCGTAGGGATAGAGCCAGGCTTGTAATACCGCGATGAGCAGATAAAAAAGGCTAAGCAGGGCGCTAAAAGCAACGACCGCCACGAGTGCCAGGGGCGCCCATAACTCACCATATGTGTGCAGACTGATATAAATCCAGTATAGTCCCAGGCCAAAGTTGCCCAGGCCAAATAAAAAGGCCGGGCGCAGGCGGGCGCGCACGCCGGGCAGGCGATTGAGCTGATAAATATAAACACTGAGCGTGATCAGTGCTACGTAAGGCAACACCGTTGTAGGCAGAGGCTGGGGCGCAAAACTCAAACTGTGGAGCGCGCCGAGCAGGAGAAAGAAAATGGACTGACTAAGCAGACGGGCTCTGGTCATGCGTTTCCCCGGTATATGGGCCTACTGTGTGCTAGTAGGCGGCGGAGGCGTCGTTGTCGCCTGGTGCCTGAGGATGCAGGTGCTGCTCGGGCTGCTGGTCCCGTTGCACGTGCAACCAGATGGCGCGTTTGGGATCGGCGCGCACCACTGTAATGCTAATGCCCTCCTCGAGGTGAAAGATATCACCCCGCTTGGGGATTTGTCCCCTTTCGGCTGCCAGCCACCCACCAATGGTATCGTATTCGTCATCGTTCAAATGGGTGTCAAAGGCCTGGTTAAAGTCATGGATGTTGGTTAAGGCCATGACGCGCCAGCTATTGTGGCCTGCCTGAAATATGGTTTGCTCGGCCTCCTCGTCAAACTCATCCTCGATATCACCGACAATCTGCTCGAGTACATCCTCCATTGTGACGAGTCCGGCGGTGCCACCGTGCTCGTCAATGACGATGGCGATGTGGTTGCGACTCATGCGAAATTCTCGCAGCAGGATGTTGAGCTTTTTGGTTTCGGGGATAAACACTGCAGGGCGCACCAGGGGCCGCAGGTCGATTTTTGGGTTGGCTATGGAAAGGAGCAAGTCCTTGGCCAGCAAAATGCCGATGATATTATCCCGCTCGTCCTCATAGACGGGAAAACGGGAACGACCGGTTTCGATAATTGTGGGTAGTAGTTCTGCCAGGGGGCGACTGATGTCCAGCATGTCGATGCGTGAACGCGGCACCATGATATCACTGACGGTTTTGCTCGATACATCGAGGGCACCGTTAATCATGGAGTAGGCCTCCTGATCGATGACGCCGCGCTCCAGGGCGGCCTGTAGAATCGCCTTGATATCCTCTCTGTCGGCAGGCTCGCTGCGCAGATTGAATAAGCGTTTTAAAAACGATAAGCCTCGTTTATCCGAGTCGGGTTCTGATGTATATGCTGACATGGGCCAACGGATACCGTGATAAAAAGGTTAGCATAACCTAAAAGTTAGTGAATCAATAGCCTGATAAATCAGGCATAGGGGTTCTGTATATGAAAGTCCTTGAGTATTTCTATCTCGAGTGTTTCCATTTCCTGAGCCTCATCTTCCTTTATATGATCAAAGCCCAAAGCATGCAAAATGCCATGTACCCAGAGGTGGGCAACATGGTCAGGGATGCTTTTTTGTTGTGCGTGGGCTTCATCTTGCAATACCGGCACGCATAACAGGATATCTGCTGTCAGGCAGTTATTTTGTGGGTGGATCCCATAAGTGAAGGTCAGGACATTGGTAGGCTTGTCCTGCTGGCGATATTCGGCATTGAGTTGGCGGGACTGCTGGGCTGTGCAAAATCTGACTGTCAGCTCAATCATCTGGCAGTCGAGTTGATAGTCCTGTGTGACTCGGCGTACAGTTGCCTCTGCCAGCGCCTGCAGCTCTTTTTTTGTCAGGGCCTCAAAGGGCTGTGCATATTGCACATCAATCTGCAGCTGCGGCAGGGGTAGCGGGTGTTCAGTCATGGTAGTGGTCGCCGGGTCGTTAGTGCGCGCGCGGGTGCGGGTCTTTTTCCTCGTAGGCATCGATGATGCGGGCCACCAAGGGGTGCCGCACCACGTCCTTGCTGCTTAGACGGGTGATGGCGATACCTTGTACAGCATGCAATATGTCCACTGCATGTGTCAGCCCGCTGCGTTGGGGTCTGGGCAGATCAATCTGTGAGGGGTACCCGGTGATGACTGCCTTACTCCCGAAACCGGTACGGGTGAGGAACATTTTCATCTGTTCGGTGGTGGTGTTTTGTGCCTCGTCCAGGATGATAAAACTGTGATTGAGCGTGCGTCCCCGCATATAGGCGAGGGGGGCAATTTCTATGATTTGCTTTTCAAAGGCACGCTGTACGCGCTCAAAACCCATTAAATCGTATAGGGCATCATATAGGGGGCGCAGGTAAGGGTCGACCTTTTGACTGAGATCGCCGGGTAAAAAGCCCAAATGTTCGCCCGCCTCGACTGCCGGGCGGGTCAGGACGATGCGCTCGACGGATTCGCGCTCTAGCGCATCAATGGCGCAGGCAACCGCCAGAAAGGTTTTGCCCGTGCCGGCCGGACCGACCCCAAAGGTAATATCGTGGGCCAGGATCTGGCTCATGTATTCATGCTGCTTGGGTGTTCGGGGGCGTAAATCACGGCGCCGGGTGCGCAGCTGCAAAGCTTTGTCATCCAGGACTACAGCCGTTGATTCCCGCTGGCCATTATCGGCTGCTGAGGCGTGTCGCTGTTCGGGGCCATGTAATGCCTTGAGCTCCACCAGCCCGAGCTGTATATCATCGATGCTTAGTGTCTTGTGTACTGCGCGTTGGTGAAACCACCGAACTGCTTGAGCGGCCAAGGCATGCTGTGCGCCCTCGATCATGACATGGTTGCCGCGGCGGCGGATGCCGACGTCAAAGGCATCCCCGATTTGTTTGAGGTTTTCGTCCAGTGGTCCGCAGAAATTAGCTAAATGTGTGTTATCCCCTTCCAGGTGAATGGTTGTCCGGTCGTCTGTGTGCATGCAATTAAGCCTTAGTCGTGGTTTCCTTGGTAACCACCTCACCACGCAGTGAGTTGGTGCGTGCTTCGGTGATTTTGACGTCAATCATTTGCCCGATGAGGCGGGGCTGCCCCGGGAAGTTGACTACCCGGTTATTTTCGGTGCGGCCCATCAGCTCATCCGGATCGCGTCGTGAAGGCCCCTCTACTAAAATGGTTTGTTTGCTGCCCACCATAGCCTCGCTATAGCCTCTGGCCTGCTCACTGATCAGTGCTTGCAGGCGATGCAATCGTTTGAGTTTTTCCTGGTGGCTGACCTCATCAGCCAGATCCGCAGCCGGGGTGCCTGGGCGGCGTGAATAAACAAAGGAAAAGGAATGGTCAAAGCCCACATCCCGAATAAGCTGCATGGTCTTTTCGAAATC
>DATGTB010000144.1:0-2275 GCA_035302065.1 Paenalcaligenes sp.
GTTGAATCTATTTTAAGGAGAGCTGTCTCATGACCATTCGTGTCGCTATCAATGGATATGGGCGCATCGGGCGCATGACTTTACGGGCTTATTATGAGCAAAACAAGCCGCATGATATTGAAATTGTGGCTGTAAATGCGCCGGGTCAAGACGAGGTGGCTCGCCACCTGACCCGCTATGACACAGTGCACGGGCGCTTTAATGCACAGGTCGAGCTAAGCGAAGACAATCAATACCTGATTGTGAATGGAGACCGGATCCGTTTGCTGTCCGAGCGTGATCCCGCCAAACTCCCCTGGGAGGAGCTCGGGGTGGATGTTGTGCTTGAGTGTACAGGCCGTTTTAACAGCAAGGAAAGCGCCAGTGCACACTTGCGCGCAGGCGCCAAAAAGGTGTTGCTATCGGCGCCTGGTGGCCAGGATGTGGATGCAACGGTTGTTTACGGCGTTAATGAAGGGGTGCTCAAGGCCAGTGATACGGTGGTTTCCAACGCATCCTGCACAACCAACTGTTTGGCCCCCCTGGTGCTGCCCTTGCAAAAAGAGCTGGGTATTGTCAATGGCTTGATGACGACCATCCATGCCTACACCAATGATCAGAAACTGATTGATGTGGCCCACAAGGATCTGCGTCGTGCCCGGGCGGCTGCGCAAAACATGATTCCGACCAAAACCGGAGCGGCAGCGGCCGTTGGCCTGGTTCTGCCCGAGTTGGCTGGCAAGCTGGATGGGTTTGCAGTGCGCGTACCCACCATTAATGTATCCATGGTGGATTTGACCTTTATTGCTGGCCGTCAGACTTCGGTTGAGGAGGTCAATCAAATCTTGCTGCAGGCAGCCCAGGGCGAGCTCAAGGGGATTCTGGAGTACTGCGATGAGCCCCTGGTCTCCACCGACCATAACCACACCACAGCTTCAAGTATCGTCGATAGCCTGTTGACTCGTGTGTCTGGTCAGCTGGTCAAGGTGTCTGCCTGGTATGACAATGAGTGGGGCTTTTCTGTGCGCATGCTCGATACCACCGCAGCAATGATGGCAGCCCAGTAAGCCACGACGCCTATTGCTTGAGAATGAACATGAAGCTATCAGTGCTTAATTTGCAGGATTTGGCCCAATCCGGGCAGCTGGAAAATAAAAGGGTATTCATCCGCTCTGACATGAATGTGCCCATGGCGGATGGGGAAATCACGGACAGCACCCGTATCAAGGCCTCTTTGCCTGCTATCCGCATGGCGTTGGAGGCCGGGGCGGCCGTGATGGTCACCTCACATCTGGGACGTCCCCAGGAAGGGGAGGTGCGGCCCAAGGACTCTTTGGCCCCAATTGCTGAAAAGCTATCCAAAATGCTAGCCATGCCCGTGCCTTTACTCAGGGACTGGGTTGATGGGGTAGAGGTGGCGCCCGGGCAGGTGGTGCTTTTGGAAAACTGCCGTACCAATGTTGGCGAGGCCGATAATGACCCCGAGCTGGCCAAAAAAATGGCAGCCCTGTGTGATGTGTTTGTCAACGACGCCTTTGGTACTGTGCATCGGGCCCAGGCCTCTACCGAGGGGATTGCCCGTTTTGCGCCAGTGGCCTGCGCCGGTCCCTTGCTGGCGGCCGAGCTGGCTGCATTGAGTCGCACTTTGCAGGACCCGGCCCGCCCCTTGGTGGCGATTGTCGGCGGAGCCAAGGTCTCGTCCAAACTGTCCATCTTGCGCGCTTTGGCCGAGCAGGTCGACCAGCTGATTGTCGGAGGCGGCATCGCCAATACCTTTATGCTGGCTGCAGGGCTGAACATAGGTAAATCCCTGGCCGAAAGAGAGCAGGTCGATGAAGCGCGTTATGTCATCGAGCGCATGAAAGAGCGCGGTGCCCAGGTGCCCATCCCTGTAGATGTGGTTTGTGCCAAGCAGTTTTCTACGGATGCCCAGGCCAGCGTCAAAGTGGTCGCAGACATAGAGGAAGATGATCTCATCCTGGACATTGGCCCGCAAAGTGCCCAACAATTGGTAGCGCTGCTTAGTCAGGCGGGGACCATCGTCTGGAATGGGCCGGTCGGGGTGTTCGAGTTTCCGGCCTTTGCCAGTGGTACGCGTACGCTGGCAAGCGCCATTGCGGACTCGCCGGCGTTTTCCATTGCCGGGGGTGGGGATACATTGGCGGCTATTGCCAAATTCGGCATCAGTGACAAAATTGGCTACATTTCTACCGGGGGCGGGGCTTTCTTGGCTTTCTTGGAGGGCCAGGTATTGCCTGCGGTGGCCGTACTCGAGGAGCGGGCCCGTTCAGCCTGA
>DATGTB010000145.1:0-7511 GCA_035302065.1 Paenalcaligenes sp.
AACTCGGTAATCTGGCCAGCGTGACTGGCGGGGATTTCCATTGAAGCCTTGTCAGATTCGAGGGTGATCAGGCTCTGCTCCTGCTGGATCTGCTCCCCTGGAGCAACCAGTACCTCGATGACATCTACCTGCTCATCAGTACCGATATCCGGAATGACAATGGTATGTGTAGACATCTGGCCCCCTTTATAAAATAACCCGACGGAAATCGGCTAGTATTTGCGCCAAATAGGCATTAAACCGCGCTGCGGCCGCACCATCAATCACCCGATGGTCATAAGATAGTGACAACGGCAACATCAGGCGGGGCTCAAAGTCTGAACCATTCCATACCGGTTGCATGCTCGAACGTGACACGCCCAAAATCGCCACCTCAGGGGCATTGATAATAGGGGTGAAATCCGTCCCGCCAATCCCGCCCAAAGAGGAAATGGTAAAGCAACCGCCTTGCATGTCCTGCGCCCCCAGCTTGCCTTCGCGCGCCTGTTCTGCCAGCTCGGACATCTCCTGGGCGATTTGCAAGACCCCTTTTTTGTCTGCCTCTTTCAGGACGGGCACTACCAGACCCTGCGGCGTATCGGCCGCAAAGCCGATGTTGTAGTATTTTTTGAGGATCAGACTGTCACCAACCAGCGAGCTATTAAACTCTGGGAAGCGCTTTAGCGCTGCGACACAAGCCTTGATCAAAAAGGCCAGGATAGTCACGCGGGTGCCCTCTTTTTTGTGCTCCTCATTAAGCTGCTTTCTAAAGGCCTCCAATGCAGTAATATCTGCTACATCGTTGTTCGTCACATGTGGGATCAGGACCCAATTACGATGCAAATTGGCGCCAGAAATCTTTTTGATACGTGATAAAGGCTGCTCTTCGATCGCTCCAAAACGGCTGAAGTCCACCTCCGGCCAAGGCAACAAATCCAGACCACCGAGCTGTGTTGCTGTACTTGGGGCCTGTGCGGGCTCGGCCAAACGTGTTTTGACATAGAGCCTGACGTCATCAGCCGTAATACGGCCTTTGCGCCCGGAGCCCTCTATCTGATACAAATCAACGCCTAATTCACGCGCAAACGCACGCACCGAAGGCGAGGCATGTGGCAAACTGGTCGCTGGTATATCCGTATCGGCATATGCCTCTGTAGGAGAGGTCCTTTGTGGTGGCTCCGAAGCCATTTTACCCGCACCAGACTTGGCAGCAGCTGCGGCTGCCGACTTGGCGGGCTCGGGAGCCTGTTGCTCTGGCGTGGCCGGTGATGGGCTCTGAGTTTGCTGTGCGCTATCCTCCACCTCAAGGGCGAGAATGTCAAAACCTTCGCTGACTTTGTCCCCAACCTTGATGAGCAGCTCCTTGACTGTACCAGCATGCGGCGAGGGCACCTCCATGGATGCCTTTTCCGTTTCCAGGGTAATCAGGCTTTGCTCCTGCTCAACAGTGTCACCTACATTGACGAGTACCTCAATGACATCTACATCGTGGGCATCGCCAATATCAGGCACCTTAATCACCGTAACCTCAGTCTGGGCAGCTGCTGTCGACGCTGTTTCTGCGGCGGGAGCTACAGATTCTGGCGCTGTAGGCGCCTCATCGGCATCGGCGGCCTCCTCTGCTGGCTCAATCATCAGTATAGGCGTACCCTGTCGGACCTTGTCACCAACCTTGGTCAAAATCTCGTGCACGACGCCAGCATGTGAGGAGGGTATCTCCATGGAAGCCTTGTCGGACTCCAGGGTAATCAAGCTTTGTTCCAACTCAACCTGGTCCCCCTCGCTCACCAGCACTTCAATGACATCGACCTCGCCGTCATCGCCAATATCGGGAATAACTACCTCAATCAAACGACTCATGACGTTCTCCTTTAAGCGTGGTGTGGATTGGTTTTGTTGGGGTCGATGTTGTATTTTTTGATCGCTTCGCTAACCTTGGATGCGGGTATCTTACCCTCATCTGCAAGCGCCTTGAGCGCACTGACTACAACAAAGTGACGATCAACCTCAAAGTGATAGCGTAATTTGGCACGATAATCAGAGCGTCCAAATCCATCTGTACCCAGCACCTTGTAAGTGCGCTCAGCAGGCACAAAGGCGCGAATCTGATCTGCAAAGGCCTTTATGTAGTCCGTTGCTGCAATGATGGGACCTTCGGTTTGCTCAAGCATCTCGGTAACGTAGGGTTTGGGCGCCGGCTGCTCGGGATTCAATAAAGCCTCTCGTTCACAATCCAGGCCCTCACGGCGTAATTCCGTAAAGCTCGTGCAGCTCCATACATCTGCGGCAATCCCCCAGTCCTCAGATAATAATTTTTGCGCTGCGATGACCTCGCGCAAAATTGTGCCTGAGCCCAGCAGCTGTACGCGGTGTTCACCCTTATCGGTGCTGCTAAAGCGATACATACCCTTTAAAATGCCCTCCTCATCGCCTGCATGCAAGCCGGGATGAGCATAGTTTTCATTCATCAGGGTAATGTAAAAGAAGATGTCTTCTTGATTCTGCACCATGCGACGCAAGCCATCATGCATAATTACTGCAACCTCATGGGCAAAGGTGGGATCATAGCTGACACAATCCGGTATGACAGAAGCCTGAATGTGGCTATGACCGTCCTGATGCTGTAATCCCTCACCATTGAGCGTGGTGCGACCTGCAGTACCACCCAATATGAATCCGCGCGCCTGCATGTCCCCGGCGGCCCAGGCCAGGTCTCCAAAGCGCTGGAAACCAAACATGGAGTAGTAAATAAAGAAGGGGATCATGATGAGATTGTTCGTCGAGTAGGAGGTCGCTGCCGCTATCCAGGAGCTAAAGGCGCCAAGCTCGTTAATTCCCTCCTGCAGGAGCTGCCCCTTTTTGTCCTCGCGGTAGTACATGACCTGCCCCTTGTCTACGGGAGTGTACTTCTGACCAACGGGTGAATAAATTCCAATCTGACGGAAAAGGCCCTCCATACCAAAGGTGCGCGACTCATCAGCCAGTATCGGCACCACCCGCGGCCCGAGCGTTTTATCCCTGAGCAACTGATTGAGCACACGTACGAATGACTGTGTGGTCGACACCTCACGTCCCTCGGCGGTAGGCTCAAGCACTGCCTGAAAGGCGGACAGCTCAGGTATCTGCAAGTGCTCGTCTGCCGTGACCCGGCGCTTGGGCAAATAGCCCTGCAGATTACGTCGACGCTCGTGCAGATACTGCATCTCGGGGGAGTCTGCAGCGGGCCTGAAATAAGGAATATCGGCTAATTGCTCATCAGAGATGGGGATGTTGAAACGATCTCTGAAATAACGCAACGAATCCATGTCCAGACTCTTTTGCTGATGGGTCGGGTTTTTGGCCTGTCCTACATCGCCCATGCCATAACCCTTGATTGTTTTGGCCAGGATGACTGTGGGCTGCCCCTTGTGCTTGGTTGCCGAATCAAAGGCTGCAAACACCTTATAAGGGTCATGCCCCCCACGGTTCAAGCGCCAGATGTCCTCATCGCTCATGCGGCTAACCATCTCGAGCAGCTTGGGGTGCTTGCCAAAGAAATGCTTGCGCACATAAGCGCCATCATTGGCCTTATAGGCCTGATATTCACCATCCAGGGTATCCTCCATTACCTGTCGCAAGATGCCTTCCTTGTCACGCATCAACAATGGATCCCAATAACCACCCCAGATCAGTTTGATGACATTCCAGCCGCCCCCTCTGAAAACACCCTCAAGTTCCTGAATGATTTTACCGTTACCCCGTACGGGCCCATCCAGACGCTGCAAATTACAGTTAACGACAAATATGAGGTTATCGAGCTTTTCACGGGCGGCCAAACCAATGGCACCGAGCGACTCGGGCTCATCCATCTCGCCGTCCCCTAAAAAGACCCATACCTTGCGGCCCTCGGTATTGGCCAGCCCGCGGGCATGCAAGTATTTAAGGAAACGGGCCTGATATATCCCCATCAGTGGACCGAGCCCCATGGACACAGTAGGGAACTGCCAAAACTCGGGCATTAACTTGGGATGTGGATAAGAAGGTAGCCCTTTGCCGTCCACCTCCTGACGGAAATTGTCTAGCTCCTCCTCAGTCAGACGACCCTCCAGATACGCCCGGGCATACATACCAGGAGACGTATGCCCCTGAAAATAAATCAAATCACCGCCATTGCCATCATCTGCCCGCCAGAAATGGTTTTGACCACACTCGATCATGGTGGCCAAAGAAGCAAAGGAGGCAATATGACCACCAAGCCCACCGCCGTCGGCAGGCGGATTCTGGTTGGCCTTGACCACCATCGCCATGGCATTCCAACGGATATAAGAGCGAATACGCTCCTCTAGCACGGGATCCCCCGGGTACTCCGGCTCCAATCCAACCGGAATTGTATTGAGATACGCGGTATAGGCTGAAAAAGGGATACGGGAACCGGAGCGACGAGCCAAGTCAGTCAGACGCTCAATCAGATAATGAGCACGCTCTGGGCCTTCCCTGTCAAGAACTGCGGACAGCGCATCGATCCACTCCTGGGTTTCGAGCTCATCAATATCATCGGCGTTTATGTCAATGGGTGTGTGTTGTAGAGAGGACATAGGCGTCTCCAAGTAGATAGGTCTCTGTTGTGGCTGCTGGCGATACGCCTTGTGGGCGTCGCAAAAACAGCTCAATTATAGTTCATACCATGTGGTTTTTACCCTCGGCTCATTTTAGGGAAGATATGGGAAGTACTCAAGCAAATTTCCACTTTATGGCATTATTTTTTGTAATGTGAAAAAGAAAGGCTTTTCACATGCCTGTATTCTTTGCTATTGTCGCTTACAATAGAATCAAACTGCTTAATTGATATCAAACATGCCCAAGCAAACCAAACAGTCCCTGATTCCCACCACCTTTTATGACCAGGCCCGCAAGAGCCGGCGCAGCTTCTATTGGTTGACTCCGGTACTCGTGCTGTTTTTGTACCTTTGTGTCATGGGTGTTTTTTTCTGGTTGCAACAACTGCAAAGTGATAGTGTCATGTTTATCACTATTGACCAGGAAACACGCCAACAACGCCTATTTTGGGTGGTCATTGCCCTGTCTTTGTTAATTGTGCTCAGTTTGTTGGCCTTATGGAACTACACCCGCTTTCGCACGCGCGCCGAGGCCGCCCTGATAGCAGAAACCAGCTTTCGCCGCGCCATGGAAAACTCCATGTCTACGGGAATGCGCGTATTCGACATGGACGGACGCATTGCTTACGTCAATCCGGCCTTTTGTCGCATGATAGGTTGGAACGAGGCGGATTTGATTGGCCGGACTGCCCCATTTCCCTACTGGATTACGGGCCGCTTTGAGCAACATCAGAAAACACTCGATATTTTGCTGTCCGGGCGCACCCCCAGCAGTGGTTTGGAGGTAGAGGCGCAGCGCCGCGACGGTTCACATTTTACTGCGCGCATGTATGTTTCTCCCCTCAAGGACTCCAACGGCGAACAGATAGGCTGGATGACCTCCATGACTGATATTACCGAGCCCAAGCGCATCCGTGAGGCACTGACTGCCGCCCATGAGCGCTTTATGACAGTCCTTGAGGGACTTGATGACGCCATTTCGGTGGTCGCCGACACCCCCGAAGGTCTGGAATTATTATTCGCCAATCGCACCTACCGGCGTTTTTTTGGGGCGCAAACCGTCGGCCACGCCGAACTGATGGGTAATCGCCTGAGTCGCTTTGCTGACCAGACCCTGGAAATTTATTCCCTTTCTGCCGAGCGCTGGTTTGAAGTACAACACCGCTCTTTGACATGGACAGATGGTAATAAGGTTCGCTTGCAGGTAGCACGTGATATTACTGAACGACGCGAACACGAGGAGGAATCACGCCTACAACAAGAAAAGGCCCAGTTGACCAGCCGCCTCACCACGATGGGAGAGATGGCTTCCTCGCTGGCTCATGAGCTCAACCAACCCCTGACCGCTATCAGCAATTACTGCATGGCTGCCGTTGCCATGGTACGCGCTGAGCAAGCTCGCCCGGAACAGCTAATAGAAGCTCTGGAAAAAACCGCCCGCCAGGCGGAACGGGCGGGGAAAATCATCCGACGCATTCGCGAGTTTGTCAAAAGGAGCGAGCCCAAGCGCCAGGTTGTCAGCCTCCTGGATATACTGGATAATGCGGTCGGCTTTGCCGACATTGATGCACGCAAACGCCAGATCTCCATACAAACCCATCTGCCCAGGGCAACACCCTATGTAGTCGCCGATCCCATCCTGATCGAGCAGGTGCTGCTTAATTTACTCAAAAATGCCATTGAAGCGATGGAAAAAAGTGACTACCATACCTTGCACGTCGAGGTCGCCATTGTTAACCAATATGTGGAGGTTGCGGTCATTGATCGGGGCTGTGGCCTTAAGGATCCAGAGCGTTTGTTTGAACCTTTTTACAGCACAAAATCTGAAGGCTTGGGTATGGGTTTGAATATTTGCCGTACAATCATTGAGTCCCACCATGGGCGTTTGTGGGCAACGGCCAACCCGCAAGGCGGAACAATCTTCCGCTTTACCTTACCCTATACCGAGCCCAAGGACACTCATCTATCCGATGAGTCGAACGAGGATTACGCCCTAATTTCTAAGGAGATTAACGCATGAGTAGTAACCATAATCAGTGCACTGTATTTATCGTTGATGATGATGAGGCGGTCCGTGATTCCCTGCGCTGGTTACTTGAAGCCAATGGCTATCAGGTACGTTGCTTTGCCTCCGGTGAAGCCTTTCTCAACAGTTACAATAATGAGGAGCTCTCCGTGCTGATTGTTGATGTACGCATGCCCGGTATGAGCGGACTCGAGCTTCAGGAGGCCCTGATCGCCCGCGATTCAAATATGCCCATGGTATTCATTACTGGCCACGGTGATGTGCCCATGGCAGTGAGCACCATGAAAAAGGGCGCAGTTGATTTTCTGGAAAAACCCTTTAACGAAGCCGAGCTGCGCACCATTGTCGCTCGTATGATAGATATCGCCATAGAAGATCATCAACGAGCACTGCAGCAACGCCAGCATGATGAAATCCTGGGCCGCCTGACGGCGCGTGAGCAGCAGGTACTCGAGCGTATCGTCGCCGGCCGGCTCAATAAGCAAATCGCCGGTGATCTGGATATCAGTATCAAGACTGTAGAGGCCCACCGGGCCAATATCATGGAAAAACTGGAGGTCACTACGGTGGCTGATCTAATGAAAATTGCCCTGGCACCTACCGGAGAGGAATAATATGAACGCAAGCAGTGCCCGTCTCATTGACGGTCGCGCCTTGGCAGGACAAGTGCGCAATGAGGTGGCCGAACAGGTCCTCAAACTCAAAGAAAAAAACATCACACCCGGTCTTACCGTGGTAATCGTTGGCGAGGATCCCGCCTCACAAATCTACGTCCGCAACAAAGCCATTGCTTGCGAAAAGTCAGGGATGCGTTCCGAGATACTGCGACTACCTGCTACCATCTCCCAGGATGAGTTGCTGGAACACATCAAGGCACTCAATGCCAATGAGAAGGTCAATGGCATTTTGGT
>DATGTB010000146.1:0-3942 GCA_035302065.1 Paenalcaligenes sp.
CCTTTGCTCAAGGGTTTCATTGATCTCCAACAGTTCATTTTCCACCCGTTTGAATTCTGTGATGTCGTTATAACTCGTGACGTAACCACCACCGGGCAAAGGCCGGCCACGTAATTCAATCACCTGGGTATTTTGATTCATTGTGCGCTGAAACACATGCGATGTTCCAGCACGCATATAACTAATGCGTCTGTCTATTGCCTCCTCTATATCGGCAGGACTGTTGTAGGGGATTTTGCCCCGTTGCGCATTAAAGCGGATCAAGTCGGCCACATGACGGCCGACAAACAACATGCCCGGAGGATAGTTAAATAACTGTTGATATCGCTGATTCCAGGCCACCAATCGCATATCTGAATCCACCACGCTAATCCCCTGATCCAGATTATCCAGAGTCGCCAGTAAAATCTCCCGATTAAACCGTAATTCCGGCCCCGCCTGATCCAGCAAAGACACGATCGCCGCTACCTCCAAGCCCGAACCACGCAAAGCACTGGTCAAGACCAGACGCGCAGAGGCAGCGCCGACGGCTGCGGCCAATAACAGCTCAGTGAATTGGAGCCATTGCTGATCAGCACGCAAATCACTGCCCAGCTCAACACCCATGGTTTTAGCCTGCTGTACAAAGGCTCGCTGAGCCTTGCTCGAGCCCACCACCCGCTGCGCCAATACCAATAAATCCGTTACATAAACATCATCCTGTTTATAGGCTGAGGCACTGGCACGGCGCTTGGCATAAGGGGTTAAAAAAGGCTCGGCATGCAGCATCTCGCCCAGGCTCGGGCGACGCCAGGCAGAAACCACCAGAAAGGTGAGCACATTTAAAAGCAGTGACCAGAACGTGCCATGCGTCAGAGGATCCCAACCAATCAGTCCAAATAGCTGATAAGGTCGCAGCTCTGCTATCCCCAAAGGCCCCTGTACAATCCACAGGCTGCCAAACCAGCCCGCCTCTGATAAAGTAGGTAAAAGCAAGGTGTAAATCCACACAATGAAACCCACCCACAACCCGGCCTCCACGCCCTGCCGGCTCGCACCTTGCCAGTACAGCCCCCCTATCAGACCGGGTGCGAACTGCGCCACTGCAACAAAAGCCATCAATCCATAAGCAGCCAGAGCCGTATCACTACGACTGCCATAGTAGTAGCCATAGGCGACCGCTGCGACCAATAAAATGGCAATACGACGCACCCACAAAACAGCCGTTGATACACTGCCCTGCTGATGCGCCCAACCTCGACGCAAAAACCAGGGCATGACCAAATCATTACTCACCATGGTAGACAAAGCCACACTGGTGACAATCACCATCCCGGTGGCCGCCGAAAACCCGCCAATATAGGCAGCCAATGCCAGAGCAACCTGACCCTGCGACAAAGGCAGGGCCAGCACATAAGTATCCGCCTCTACCGCACCACCAGGATCGGCAAATACCTGTTGGCCGACCACGGCAATCGGCAAGACCATCAAAGAAATAATGACCAGATACAAACCAAATAGCCAGCGGGCCCGCCGTATGTCTGTTACATCACCACACTCAACCACCGCCACATGGAATTGCCGTGGCAAACAAACAATTGCCGCAAACGCCAGCAAAGTCTGGGTCAGGAAACCGCCAGCAGGCATGCTCTGGGCCAACGCCTGTGTGGCCGAAAGCACCGAATAATCATTTTCATGAGCCCAAAAAAATGCAAAAACACCCACTGCAATCAAAGCCCAAAGCTTGATAAAAGACTCAAAAGCCACCGCCAGCATCAAACCAGGACGATGTTCAGTGGCATCCACCTGCCGCGTACCAAATAAGATGGAAAAAAGCGCCATAATCACGGCTACATAAAGTGCCGGATCCCCAAACAGGCCCTGCTGTATCTCACGGCCTGTCAGAACATTCAAACTCAGGGTGACGGCCTTGTATTGCAAAGCCAAATAAGGTACCCCTGCAATTACCGCAATGAGGGCAACGAGACTGGCCAACCCTTGCGAACGCCCATAACGACGCGACATGAAATCCGCTATGGAAACAGTATTTTGGGACTGCGCGACCAAGGCCATGCGCTCGATCATGCGCCAAAAAAACAAAAACAAAATCAAGGGGCCGAGATAAATCGGCAAATAACCCCAACCGGAGCGCACCGCCGTACCTACCGCGCCATAAAAGGTCCAGGAGGAACAATAAACCGCCAGCGCAAAACTGTAGACTACCGGACGCAACCAGGGCTGCTGAACGTATAAGGGCCTCCTGTCACCATACCAGGCAATGGCAAATAAAATTGCGGCATAGGCCAAGGATGCGAGCACCACCCAAGCGGCAAACATGAAGTCTCCTACTTTGGTATAGCTTTTTTATTATGCATTAAGGGGTATATTTAGTTAACATATTATTAAGTGCCTTGAATTTAGCTAATATACCAAAAATCAGAATAATACAACCTACTCGGAGGGTTTATGGAACACCTTGAACTAAATTTTGACGTCCTTCCCCAGCAGCCTCACGGAGGCGTGCTGGTCAATCAGGTCGTACCTGAAGACCAGCGTGCACAACAAATAGAGAAAGCCCGCACATTACCATCCATTCGGGTGGACCTCGAGGCCGTTATTACCATTGAAATGATCGCCACTGGTGTGCTTTCACCGAACAAGGGGTTCATGAATGAAGCCGATTATATGTCGGTACTGGCCGATGGCCGCCTGAGCGATGGCACAGTTTGGCCTGTTCCGCTTAGCTTTGCACCTATCGGTCGTCGTAACGAGGAGATCATTGCACAGCTCAAAATCGGCGATCAAGTTGCCCTGACGGATTACAACAACGAGCCCGTTGCAATACTCGATATTGAGGATATTTTTGCCTATGACAAAGCGCACCGTGCGCAACACCTTTTTGGAACCACTGATCGCAATCACCCGGGGGTAGATTCTATCTTTCGGCGCATGGGTGATACCTCTTTGGGTGGTACCCTGCATCTACTGAATCGCGCTGACTGGGGCCCCTTTGAAAAATTACGCCGTGAACCCATTGACACCTGGCGTCTCTTCTACGAGGAAAAGAAATTCAACTCAGTCGCTGGCTTTATTACCGGAGCCAACCCACTGCACCGCGGCCATGAGTATATCCACCGCAATGCCCTGGAGGAAATTGACGGCGTTTTTTTACAGCCCCTGGTAGAAATGGCCAAGCGTGAGTACGTGCGCCATGAACATCGCATGCTTGCATACCGCAACGTATTGGATACCTATTACCCCAAAGATAGGGCCATCCTTTCACCCTTGCGGGTCACTTATATCTTTGCCGGCCCCCGGGAGACGGTCTTGCATGCACTCATCATGAAAAATTATGGTTGTACCCATGCATTGATCGGTCGCGACCATGCCGGTATTGGCACTTTTTATGATAAATATGCCAGTCACACCGTGTTTGATGAGTTTACGCCCGAGGAGCTCGGCATTGATGTACGCCTGTTCTTTGAGGTGTTTTATTGCACCCGCTGTGCCATGCACGCGACCACGCAAACCTGTCCTCATGACGCACGTTACCGGTTGACCATCTCGGGCACAGGTATCCGCGAGATGCTACGCCACGGTATCCTGCCCCCCAAAGAGGTCGTACGACCAGAGTCTGCCATGGCAGCCATACAGGGCATACAACCCAAGGGAGTGGATGAATACAACGAGGCCACCCAGCCCGTTGGGAAAATCGTCAAGGGTATGTTCCCCTACTATCTGGACTATAACCGGTTGGGCGGCACCCCACGCAAGGAGCCCTTGAAAGTCGAGGATCTAACCTTGCGAGATCTGGAACTGGCAAGCTTTGATGCCCGCGATTTTGCCAATTCCATATACAACGACATTTACCAAGAATACTGGAATCTGCTGGATCACAACAATACCTTGCGTCCTGTCTGGAAAGATACCGCGCGCAAGGCCCTCTATGCACAACAAGAACGT
>DATGTB010000147.1:0-8160 GCA_035302065.1 Paenalcaligenes sp.
GCGGTAATACCCAGACCTTTAGCTGCATATGAGGCCAATCCAGCTGCGGATGCTGATATTGCAGCAAGCGGATACTTTGACTTAGACCGAATCGCAGCGCCATATAATCCCCTTGCATGAGCGCTCGCGGATCTGCGGGCATCAGCTCCAAATCAAAACTGATGCCATGCCGCAAAATACGTTCCTGAGCATATACAAACCAGCCACTGCTGCCATAGACCGCAACCACGCCCACGAGCAAAGCCGCCAGTTGCAACCGGGCGGGACGCTGCCCGCGCAATGAGTCCTTCTGAGCCGTATCTGCAGGACGCGGCACTGGCAAGAGAACACTTTTCCCGCCTGGTCTGACCCTATAGTCCAGCGCCACAGACAGCGCTCCCAACAAACCGGCACCCAAAATGAGCCGACCCACCTTTTCCAGCAACGTCAATGAGGTGGCCTCATACCAAAGCCCCAACAAAGCGATAAACAGCAGGAAAAATAAATACACCCCGATGCGTAAACCGATATAACCACTATAAAGTAACGCCGTCAAAGCCAGACCAAGCCATGGAATTGGCCACCAAATAAATGTCAGACTCAATGCAGCCAAAGCACCCAAGGCACTACTGAATGCACCAAACACCGGACGCAAAATCGACCACAGCGTCGTTGCAACCACAAAGGCGGTCACACTGCCAAAAACAGGCAAGGGCACCTCATCCATCCCCCATCTGAATACCAGCAGGCAATAACCCAGGCTGATGGCCAATAACCAAAACCAGAGTGCGAGCAGCAAAGGCAGCCATTTTTCCCGCTGTCTTTGCCCCCACCAACGATAACCACCCGTCAATAAAAAAACCGCTATCAATAACGCACTTGACCGCCCATCAAAAACAGCGGCAGAAACATGAAAGCCGGTCTCCGGAGCAATCCAGGGCCAGGCCCAAAGCACAAAGACCCCCCAAAAGGCCGTAATGGCCCGCACCATAGGGGCATTAAACCAAAGGTACCAGAGCAAAGCCACCAAGCACACCAGCACAAAGCCCAACGGTGAAATCTGACCACGCGACCAAATAACTGTCATGCTCAATAGGGCGGCAACCCAGGTCATCAACCACAAATCCGCCCACCAATGATTTGCCCGCCAAGGCTGTGAAAAACCCAATACCACTGCAAAAGCAAAAAGTAGCCAGGCAAAAAGTGCCAGGGGCAGCTGCCCCCAGAGACTTAAAAAACTGGCCCAAAAGACTGCACCAATGATCATGATTACCAGGCGCAAGCCACGCACAGACCACATGCTCCACTCAGACGACAGGGCATGTGATGTGCCGCGTTTGCTCACAGCAGGTGCAGCACCAGAATCCGATTCAGTAGAAACGGACTGCCCTGCAGGAATGCGCCGGCGCATCCGGGCAAATATGGCCAACCCGCCAACAGGCACCAGCAACAACAAATACATCCCCCAGTCGGATTGTGGCACCACCATCACCGTCAGATGCAATGCCAACGCCGCAAGGGCTGCGCTATAGCTTAACCAGGCAAATAAAGGGTGACGACGATACTGAAAAAAACCACCCAACAACAGCAAACTGAGCATGCCCAGCAACCAGGGCGCGCTAAAAAATAATTCGGCATGCTTTTGGTGCGCGTATTCTACAAACCCCAGCGCCCAAAAAAACACCCCGATACTAAAACTCAAGGGGCGCATCACCGCGCCTATCCGCGGGGCACTGAACGACCACAAAGAGAAAATGAGGTACATCAACCCATTACTCAGCGCCAGTCCGACACTGAGGGCAAAATGCCCGAAATAATAAAAGCTCGTTACAATAAGCAAACTTATACTGACATTGGTTAAAAACCAACTAAGCAGTATGATGGGTAGGCTTTGAAGCCCGACGGCCCACGGTATCAGTAATAATACCCACCAGGCAAACAGCCGCCAGGAGTCCGCCCCGCTATGATAGAGCTGACCCAGCAGAGCCAGCAGGGCACCGACCATGAGGGCTGCCAAAACGAGCAGCGTACTTGACACCGAGAGTGGTTTTGCCCAATCTTTTGGGTTATGTTGTCCACAACGCATCGCCAAAAGCACGGGTACAGTAAAGGCGAGCACGATTAATGTGATACGGCTTGAATACGACCAATGCTGCCAGTTGGCAGCCACCCACATGATGGCTGCACTACCCGACAGTATGACAGCGCAAAAAAGGGTGCTGCGCAACAAAAAATGTACCCACCGAAGTTCTGCACCAACTGTAGTGCGCTCTGAGCGATATGCTTGCATTATCAATATAAATTCTATTTCATTGGGTGTGCGCTATCGCCATGCATTAAAATTGGAAACCCATGACTAAAACGCTAATTATTGCTGAAAAACCTTCTGTTGCCTTAGATATTTCTCGCGCGTTGGGTGGCTTTACACGCGAGGGGGATTATTATGAGAGTGATGAATATGTCCTAGCTGCCAGTATAGGGCACTTATTGGGCCTGGTCGCACCTAACGATCCGGTACGCGGCAAGTGGACCTTCACCCACCTGCCTGTAATCCCGCCACAATTCGAGTTAAAGCCAAATGACAAACGCTCGGCCGAGCGGCTCAAATTGCTGGTCAAACTAATCAAGCGCAAGGATATCAACCATATTATCAATGCCTGTGACGCAGGTCGCGAAGGCGAGCTGATTTTCCGTTATATCATGCAGTATGCGGGCGAAGACAAGCCCATTTCACGTCTCTGGTTACGTTCGATGACCCGCACGGCGATCCGTGAAGCCTTTGACCAGCTCCGTTCGGACGAGGAGCTCAAACCCCTGGAGCAGGCCGCCCGGGCTCGGGCCGAGGCCGACTGGCTCATCGGGATCAATGGTACCCGCGCCATGACTGCTTTTAATAGCAAAGATGGTGGCTTTTTCAAAACTACCGTGGGCCGGGTCCAGACACCTACCCTGACTATTGTGCATAACCGTGAGGAGGAAATTCGCCACTTCAAACCGCGCGATTACTGGGAAATCCACGCCCGCTTTGGCGCACAAGCCGGTCCCTATGAGGGGCGCTGGTTTGACCCCGAGTTTAAAAAGGATGAGGACGACCCTGAATCCAGGGCACACCGTCTCTGGGACGAGCAGCGAGCCCGCGAAATTGTGGAAAAATGCCAGGATCAGCCCGGCATCGTCACGGAAACATCCCGTCCTTCACGACAGCAAGCTCCCGCCTTGTTTGATTTGACCAGCCTGCAACGAGAGGCCAACTCCCGTTTCGGGTTTTCGGCCAACACCACCCTTTCCATAGCGCAAGCCCTGTATGAGCGTCACAAGGTACTGACTTACCCCCGTACCGATTCACGTTATTTGCCCGAGGATTATTTACCCACAGTCAAAGGCACGCTGGATGCCATCACACAATCCGGTGCGCCTGCGCACGAGGACTTGGCTCCCTTTGCCCAGACCATCATGAAAAATGACTGGGTCATGCCTAATCGCCGTATCTTTAACAATGCGCGGGTTTCAGATCACTTTGCCATCATCCCGACCCAGCAGGCTCCTAAAACACTCAGTGACGCCGAGCTCAAGGTGTACGACCTGGTAGCGCGCAGGTTTTTAGCCATCTTTTTTCCGGCTGCTGAATACCGCATCACCACCCGTATCACCCGCATACTGGATGAGCACTTTAAAACCGAGGGTCGTGTCCTGGTTGCACCGGGTTGGCTCGCTGTGTATGGTCACACCACCCAGACAGATGATAGCCTGGTGCCCGTCGAGGAAAACGAGACAGTCACTACCGAGGAGCTCGACCTGCAAGCCCTGCAAACCAAGCCCCCTGCTCGCTTTTCCGAGGCCACCTTGCTTTCCGCCATGGAAGGAGCAGGCAAGCTAGTAGATGAGGATGCCTTGCGGGAGGCCATGTCCGAGCGCGGCCTGGGTACTCCGGCCACACGGGCCTCCATTATCGAGGGCTTGCTCAAGGAAGGCTATCTGCGGCGCGAGGGCCGTGAGCTCATTCCCACCGCCAAGGCCCGACAATTAATGACCTTGCTGCATGGACTGGGGGTGAGTGAGCTGACCTCACCAGGCCTGACCGGGGACTGGGAATACCGTCTCAAACAAATTGAGATGAGCGAGCTGGAGCGCGCTGATTTCATGAAAAAAATCGAGGAGATGACCGAGACCATCGTTGGGCGTGCCAAAGAGTACGAAAGTGATGCCGTGCCCGGTGATTATGCTACGCTCAAGACCCCTTGTCCGGCCTGCGGCGCCGTGGTCAAGGAAAACTACCGCCGCTACGCCTGTACAAAATGTGAGTTCTCCATCAGCAAACATCCAGGCGGGCGCACCTTTGAGCTTGAGGAGGTGGAGACCCTGCTCAAGGATCGGACACTCGGTCCGCTAACCGGCTTTATCAGCCGGATGGGACGTCCTTTTGCCGCAATTTTACGCATTAATGCAGAAAATAAACTTGAATTTGACTTCGGCCAGCAGGATGACGAGGACGACGAGCCGGTCGACTTTTCTGACCAAAGCCCTCTGGGCAACTGCCCCAAATGCCAGAGCAAGGTCTATGACCATGGATTGAATTACGTCTGTGAAAAGGCCGTCGGACCGGACAAAAGCTGCGATTTCCGTTCCGGTAAAATCATCCTGCAACAGGAAATTGCCCCGGAGCAGATGACTAAGCTCCTGGCCGAAGGCAAAACCGATCTGTTGGAAAATTTCATTTCCAACCGCACACACCGTAAATTCAAAGCGTTCCTGGTCATCAAAAATGGTAAAGTAGGTTTTGAGTTTCAACCACGCGCCAGCAAAAAGGCAGCCAAGAAAGCAGCCAAGAAAGCAGCCAAAAAGGCGGCCAAAAAAGCAGCAAAAAAGGCCGCTAAAAAAGCGGCCAAGAAAGCCACCAAGAAAACAGCCAAAAAGGCAGCCAAGAAATCATCCTGAGTCACTAACTACTCCGACCCTTTATGCAAGAACCCGAACGAATCTGGCATTATGTCGCCCCCTCCGACCTACATGGTCAGGGGGTCTTTGCCCGTTATGACATCCCTGCGGGCACCGTCATCATGGAATACAAAGGCAAGCGTATCAGCCCCGAGCAGGCAGATGAGCAACCCTCCGCAGACCCGGACAATCCCTACCACACCTTTTTCTTTGCGCTGAGCTCTGGGGATATCATCGATGGCGCCCAACAAGGTAACGAAGCACGCTGGATTAACCACAGCTGCGAACCTAACTGCGAGGGCCATGAAAACGAAGCCGGTGATCAGGTCTTTATCATCGCCAAAAGGGATATCAGTGCAGATGAGGAGCTCCTTTATGACTATGCCCTGACCATTGATGAGCCTATTACTGACGAGTTGATCGCCAACTACACCTGTTGGTGTGGCAGTCCGACCTGTCGTGGCACAATGCTGGACATAGACTCGGAAAAAAGTCCCGCAGCGGCACAGTCTCCGGAACCTCCGGGCAACGCCCCGGCCTCTGTCATCGCCCGGTTGCGTCCCTACATTCGCCAGGAAGTGCGCCGCCAGTTAAGGCGGCAATGGCGTCAAAAGCTACGCCGTCTACGACACAACAGGAGAAATCACTGAAAGGCAGTCTCGATAAAGCTACGCAGCTTGCGAGAATGTAAGCGCGCCGCTGGCATCTTGCGCAAAAGCTCCAGAGCCCGGATACCGATATGTAGATGCTGACCTACCTGCGTATCATAAAAAGCACTGGCCATCCCGGGCAACTTTAGCTCACCATGTAACGGTTTATCAGATACGCACAACAAGGTCCCATAAGGCACCCGAAACCGAAACCCATTGGCAGCAATCGTTGCAGACTCCATATCCAGAGCGATCGCCCGTGACTGTGAGAGCTGTCGCACGGGCTCATGATGATCGCGCAGTTCCCAATTTCTGTTATTGATAGAAGCCACCGTCCCGGTCCGCATGATGCGCTTGAGCTCCCAGTCAGATAGCCCTGATACCTGGGCCACTGCCTGCTCTAGCGCCACCTGTATCTCGGCCAGTGGTGGCACCGGCACCCAGGTGGGTAAATCCGCATCCAGCACACTGTCCTGACGGACATAACCATGTGCCAATACATAGTCCCCCAGCCGCTGGGTTGTACGCAGACCTGCACAATGTCCCAGCATAATCCATGCTGAAGGACGCAGCACGGCAATATGATCCGTAATGGTCTTGGCATTGGAAGGTCCAACACCTATATTGACCATAGTGATACCGCTATGCCCTTTGCGCAACAAATGATATGAGGGCATTTGCGGCAAATGTACCGGTGCCTGCCCCTGCGGCCGACCCTGCTGATCCGAAATAACATTACCCGGCTCTACTAATGCGGTGTAACCGCCCTTTTGATTCTCTACCTGTTCCCGAGCCCAGGCGCAGAACTCATCAACATAAAACTGATAGTTGGTAAATAACACAAAATTTTGGAAAAACTCCGGCCGGGTCGCTGTGTAATGCTGCAAACGGTGCAAAGAATAATCCACCCGGGGCGCAGTAAAAGGTGCCAACGGACGGGGCTCATCGGCAAGTGGGCGCCAGGTACCATTGACAATGGCATCATCCATGACCGCCAAATCCGGCACATCAAAATGGTCCCTGAGCACATGCGCCGGAGCCTCAGGATAATTCAGATGCTCACTATCAGAGGAGCTAAGCGCAAAATGCAAAGGGATAGGCTCGTTCGACTCACCTATCCAGATCGGTACCTGATGATTATTGAGCAGCAAGCTGATTTGCTCATGGAGATAATCATGAAATAACTTCGGCTCGGTCACCGTTGTGGCATAAACACCCGGCTCTACTACATGCCCAAAGGAGAGTCGACTATCAACCTCCTGATAGGTATCCACCTGAATACGCACCTCCGGATAAAAAGCCCTGAATCGCACCCTCGGCGGAAACCCTTGGCGCATGCAACTTAAAAACGCATGTCGTATATACGCGGTATTGCGCTCATAAATATGTAATAAGCGCGCCATGGCCTGACGAACATTATCAAAGGCCTGAAAATCTATCGCACTGGGTGTCTGAATGACAATATCGCTGGAATGATAGGGGAGGGTCATGGTTCTTGAGCCAATAAACGATACAAACGTCTAGATTAACTGATTGGTATAAACAGATAAAAAACTATATAACAAAGGGCAAAGCCCTACCAAGTGAATACTTTTAGTATCGGCTGATATAACCGATCATGCATTGAGCCTTTTGTCTACAGAACGCATAATAGAAACAAGGAGGCAAAACATCTACCCGCTTTCTTGAATCCCTGTTTTTATATTATTTCCAAATCAATCGTAAGGTAATTATGACAAAGCGTATTAATTGCCATGGCCTACAGGTCGCTGAGCCCCTGCACCAGTTTGTCGAGCAGGAGGCATTGCCCGGTACTGGCCTGGATGCAGACAAATTCTGGCAAGGATTCAGTGAACTGGTCCGCGATCTAACCCCCACCAACCGCGCACTCCTTTCCAAGCGCGCTGAATTCCAGCAAAAACTGGATGAGTGGCATCGACAGCATCCGGGCCCAGTGACTGATATTGCGGCTTACAAGGCCTATCTCAAAGACATTGGCTATTTGGTGGATGCTCCGGATAACGTCACCGTTACCACCAGCAATGTTGACACCGAAATCACCCAGCAAGCCGGACCACAGCTGGTCGTACCCATCATGAACGCACGCTATGCGCTCAATGCGCTCAATGCTCGTTGGGGCAGCCTCTACGATGCCCTCTATGGCACGGATGCCATCTCCGAGGAGGACGGGGCAGAGCGCACGGCCCAATACAACCCCATCCGTGGAGCCAAGGTTATCGCCTTTGGCCGCAAATTCTTGGATGACAGTATTCCCCTTGCCCAGGGGAGCCACCGCGAGGTAAAACAATACGCCGTTGTCGGAGGGGCCTTGCAGGCGAGCCTGAGCAATGGTCAGCACACCACGCTCAAAGATCCCGCCCAGCTCATCGGTTATCGGGGTACGACGGCAAGCCCTGAGGCGCTGGTATTTGTCCATCATGGCTTGCATCTGGAGATTCATATTGATCGGACGCATGAAATCGGTCAAACAGATGAGGCCGGCATCAAGGACATCATCCTCGAGTCAGCCATCACCACCATCATGGACTGTGAGGACTCGGTAGCAGCTGTTGATGCCGAGGATAAGGTGCTGTGC
>DATGTB010000148.1:0-7664 GCA_035302065.1 Paenalcaligenes sp.
CGGTGTGGATTCGACCTTGTTAGGTACCCCATTAAAACCCTCCTGCAATAGATTGCGCAGGGACCAGCCCGCACAATAACCAGCCAGCATATCCAAATCATGGATGTGCAGGTCGGCATTGCGATGGGCCTCATTGATGTCGGCAGCATATATATGGTTGAGCCAGTAATTGGCCACTACATTGCCCGCAATATTGAGGATGAGCCCTCCGAGCGAATAGTCCTGATTGGCATTGGCATTGACGCGCCAGTCGCTGCGGTCTAGGTACTCATCTACAAGTTTCGGGACGTTGACAAAGGAAGGGGCTGACGTTTGGGAGGCAGCCACAGTTGTTGCGGGTTTTTGGTTCATGGCGGCATATCTTGTGGTGTGTGTTGGGTTTTATGCTATATCTTGTGGTTAGCATAATGCCGCTCATTGGGTTTTTCTTTGCGTTAAATCATATAAAAGGATTATAGAAGCCGGATCTGATGATCGGCAATGGCCTCCTCCAGAAGCTCAGACTGGGTCTCGGCCTCGGCAGTCTGTCGTTCAGTAAGTGGTAATTGGCGGGGGTGTAGTGGGGTGGTTTGTTGCTCGGGGCTATAAAGGGAGAGATCAAATTGGCCCTGTACGATCCCGATTTCACGCAATATATGCAGTGCACGCAGTGGGTTTTTAAAGCGCCGGGGCTTTTTATCACGGGCGGTCACCAGTACCGCGAGCTGACCGGAACGCATTTCGATTTCAATGAAAAAGGCATCCCCTTGTGCTTTGATCACCACACCACTCACCCCGCCTGCCTGGGTGGTGGCCCGTAATTGTTGTAGATTGAAAAACTGATGGGTAGGCATGCTCATAAATTAAAAACAATGCAGTAAGCCAGATTGCACAACATTGCGCGCTAGTGGCGCCAAATTGATGTCCTGGGATTGCCCGGGATGAAACCAGTGGGCCTCGGCGATCTCGGCACCAACCTGCACAGGATAAGGCCAAAATAGCTTAAATAGCTGAGCCTGGACTACATAACCTTTTTCATTGGCGGCCGGAGCGCTGTAGGTGCCGATGAGCTGAGGCAAATAGGCCGGCACCGAGACACAGAGCTCCTCGTAGAGCTCGCGCGTCAGGGCGCTGATGGCATCCTCCTGATCCTCGATCTTGCCTCCAGCGAGCATGTAATGCTTAAAGGGATTTTTACGTACAAAAAGTACTCTCCCCGCGGGGTCATGCATGAGGGCAACAGCCAGAAATAAGGTTCGGGGCATAAAATACACCAATGAATTAGAATCGTCCTTTTTTGGACTGGTAGCTTTGCTATTGAGCGATATAATAGAGCATTGTTTTTCTTTGTACCAGTGTGGCAGATTATGACAGCGACTATATTAGAATCTATTCCAGTAAACCAAAAAGTAGGTATTGCCTTTTCGGGCGGGTTGGACACCAGTGCAGCGATTTTGTGGATGCGCGAAAAGGGCAGTATCCCCTACGCCTATACCGCCAATCTGGGGCAGCCCGATGAGTCAGATTACGAGGACATCCCCCGGCAGGCGTTGTCCTATGGCGCAGAAAATGCACGGCTCATCGACTGCCGCGAGCAGCTCGTCTCCGAGGGAATTGCCGCCATCCAGAGTGGTGCATTCCATGTCACCACAGCAGGGGTAACCTATTTTAACACTACCCCGCTCGGACGGGCGGTCACCGGGACGATGCTCGTTGGTGCCATGAAAGAGGATGATGTCCACATCTGGGGTGATGGCAGTACATACAAAGGCAACGATATCGAGCGTTTTTATCGCTACGGTCTTTTGACTAATCCTAAACTCAAAATCTATAAGCCCTGGCTGGATCAGCAGTTTATTGATGAGCTTGGGGGACGTGCCGAGATGTCCGAGTTCATGAAAGCACATGGTTTTGAGTATCGCATGTCAGCAGAAAAGGCCTATTCCACGGACTCCAACATTTTAGGGGCCACTCATGAGGCCAAGGATTTGGAGTTTTTGAATACCAGCATGCACATTGTTGAGCCCATCATGGGCGTGCCTTTTTGGCAGCCCGAGCTCGAGATTCCTGCTGAGCAGGTGCGAGTACGATTCGAGGCGGGCGTGCCGGTGGCGCTTAATAGCACCACCTACACAGATTTGGTGGAGTTGATGCTGGAGGCAAACCGTATTGGCGGTCGCCATGGGCTGGGCATGAGTGACCAAATAGAAAACCGCATCATCGAGGCCAAGAGTCGTGGTATTTACGAGGCTCCGGGAATGGCGCTGTTACATATTGCCTATGAGCGTCTGCTCTCTGGTATCCACAACGAGGACACCATCGAGCAGTATCGCATCAATGGTCTGCGGCTGGGCCGCTTGCTGTATCAGGGCCGGTGGTTTGACCCACAGGCGATTATGCTCAGGGAGTCTGCCCAGCGCTGGGTGGCACGTGCCATCACAGGCGAGGTAACCCTGGAGCTGCGCAGAGGCAATGACTACACTATCTTGGATACCGAGTCTGCCAATCTGAGTTATCACCCAGACCGGCTGACGATGGAAAAAGAGGGCGATGATAGCTTTAGCCCACGCGACCGCATTGGTCAGCTGACTATGCGCAATCTGGATATTGCCGATACTCGAGAAAAGCTCTTTACCTACACTCAGGCTGGTTTGCTCTCACCTGCTAGCGGTAGCCAGTTTGTGCAGTTAAAAAGTGAGCAGGAGGACAAATAAAAGGTTTGACCTGCCCCTGGAACAGACCGACCCCCAACGATGGTGCGGCCTCGTTGGGGGTTTATTGTTTGCCCAGAATCAGGAACTCCATGAGTGCCTTTTGCACATGCATGCGGTTCTCCGCCTCGTCCCAGACGACACTCTGGGGGCCATCGATGACACTGGCTGTTACCTCCTCGCCACGATGGGCAGGCAGGCAATGCATAAACAAGGCCTGCTCGTCAGCCAGAGCCATCATCTCGTCATTGACACACCAATCGGCAAAGGCCTTTTTGCGCTCTTCATTTTCATCCTCAAAGCCCATGCTAGTCCAGACATCAGTGGTCACCAGATGAGCGCCTCTGCAAGCCTCGTAGGGGTCGGCAAACACCGTGAGTGCCTCAGCATCAGCACCGATCAGATCGGGGTCAAGCTCATAGCCCTGAGGTGAGGAAAAATGCAGTTTGAATCCCAGCAGCCGAGCGGCTTGCAACCAGGTATAGGCCATGTTATTGCCATCGCCTATCCAGGCTACGGTTTTACCCTGTATATCTTGTCGAAACTCATTGTAGGTAAAGATATCGGCCAAAATCTGGCAGGGGTGGTATTCATTGGTCAAACCGTTGATGACCGGTACGCGGGAGTGCTCGGCAAATGTCTGGATACGCTCCTGCCCAAAGGTGCGAATCATCACCAGATCAACCATGCGGGAAATCACGCGTGCTGTATCTTCGATAGGCTCGGCGCGCCCAAGCTGGGAGTCATTGGTGGTCAGATGGATTACTGAGCCACCCATCTGATACATGCCCGCCTCAAAGGAAACACGCGTGCGCGTGCTGGCCTTTTCGAACACCATCGCCAAAGTACGATCGTGCAATGTCAGATGAGGCTCATAATTTTTAAAACGCTGTTTGATCAGCTGTGCCCTGGACAAAAGGTAGAGAATCTCGTCCTTGCTCAAATCACTGAACTCCAGGAAATGCCGTACAGGGGCTATTGTCGTATTTGCACTCATGGTCATGACATTGATAAAAGAATTAATCTTACCAGCATTTACAGGGATTGACTACTTGCAGGCACCTGTAAGGCGCCCTATACGGCAAGGTGTCAGGACAATTGATTAGCAGTTTTTTTATTAAATGCAAAGGCGAGTAGGTAGAGCCTTGCCCAATGAGGTACAATGCGCCTTGTCGTTTTGCATCAGGAAAGTGTCTCACTGTTTGGAAGCTTATGACCACGCCAAAAGACTCTACTTCAAAAAAACTGATTATCTATGGGGTAACGTATGGAGATCAGCGTTTTCGGCCAAGCGATTGGGCTGAGCGCTTGGCAGGGGTCATGTCCCAGTTCAGGCCAGAGGGTAGTGCAGGCGGACCGTTGACTTATTCACCTTATGTGGTGCCCCGTTTTATTGATGGGGTGCGCTGCGTGGTCGTTGATAGCAAGCTTAGGGATCTGGAGCCCCTGGCCTGGAAATTCGTTTGTAATTTTGCCCGTGATAATAATCTGAAAACTGCAGGCATGGATTTTGATGAAAAGGACGAATCGACCTGAGTCTCACTTCTGACTCAAAAAACAAAAGGGAGTGCCTGATGCACTCCCCCTGTAGATTGGCCCAATAAAGCTATCTACGCAGTTAGCGCCTTGATAGCTTTTGACAAGCGACTTTTGTAGCGAGCCGCCTTGTTTTTATGGATGATGTTCTTATCCGCAACGCGGTCAATCACACTGCTGGCCTTGCGAAATAACTCATTAGCCAAATCCTGATCGCCTGCCTTGATAGCGTGTTGCACACGTTTCATGGAGGTGCGCATCATGGAGCGCATGCTAGCATTGTGTCGGTTTCTAGCGGCTGCTTGACGAGCGCGCTTACGAGCTTGAGCTGTATTTGCCATAGTTTTAAGTAACTTTATTTAGTTTTACTGGGCCAAAAAAAATAAATTATAGACCTTTAACGTGGCCTTGTAAAGTTGCGTAGCCTAAAGCCGACAAGCAACAAAAGCAGTGCATATATCAGGACAGCAGCGAGCACAATGGCAAGTAAATAGCCGGCGCGTAAAATCGGACTTTGGCCAAGGGCAATCCAGTCAAATTCCTGCTGGGCATAAAAAACAACCAGGCTCATACCGGTCAGAGGCAGGATTAATCTGAGAAAAAATCCGGGCCAATAAAAATTCAATGAAAATAATCCCCGCCGATGCAGCAGAAAAAATAAGGTGCCTGCATTAATACACGCCCCCAAGGCTATGGATAGGGCAAGCCCGGCATGTTTGAGCCAAGGCACGAAAATGGCATTCATGATCTGGGTCAGGATAAGCACAACGATGGCCACCCGAACGGGGGTGCTGATGTCCTGGCGGGCATAAAAAGCCGGGGCCAGTATTTTGATGGCCAGTAGGCCGATTAAGCCTACCGCATATGAGACGACTGCAGTCTGGGTTTGTTGCACATCCGCTGCGCTATAAGCGCCATAGTGAAACAAGGTGCTGACCAGGGGCTTGGAGAGCAACGCCAGGCCCAAAGCCGCCGGCAGGCCTAAAATTAAAATTAGCTGTAGCCCCCAATTAAGCAGGCTGCGATAGGTGTGCTGCTCATTCTTGGCATAGGCAGCAGACAGATAAGGCAGTAAAACAGTGCCCAGCGCGACCCCGAGCAAGGCACTGGGAAACTCCATCAACCGATCAGCAAAAGACAGCCAGGTCACGCTGCCGGCCTGCAGCCAAGTGGCGATGTTGGTGTTGATCAAAATGGAAATTTGGGCAACCGAAACTCCAACCGTGGCAGGAATCATTTTTTTGATGATTTTCTGTACGGTGGAGTCTTTGAAGGCACTGAAAAAGCGCAGGCTGAAACGGGGTGCAACGCCCAGTCGGAGCAAAGCGAGCCATTGCATGCCCAGCTGTAGTAGCCCGCCAGCCATGACCCCGACGGCCAGTGCGTAAATGGGCGGCGAGAAATACTCCATCAGCCATAGACTGGCGGCGATCATGGCCACATTGAGCAACACGGGGGTAAATGCCGGGATGGCAAAACGACTCCAGGTATTGAGTACCCCGCTGGCAAAAGCGACTAATGACATGCACAGGATGTATGGAAACATCATGCGTGTCATCCAGATGGCCGCAGAGAATTCGGCTTGACGTTCGGCGCTGCGCAACCCGCTGGCCATCAAACTGACCACCCAGGGGGTGGCCAGTATGCCGAGCAAGGTAACGAGCATCAGGGTGAGGCTCAAGACCAGCGCAACCCGGTCAATTAGCTGCTGGGTAGCACGCTCGGACTCAGTGTTTTTGATATCACCCAAGATTGGCACAAAAGCTTGTGAGAATGCCCCTTCAGCAAATAAACGACGTAGTAGATTAGGTATTCTAAAAGCTACCCAAAAGGCGTCTGTCAGTCCCCCTGCCCCGAAGCTGCGTGCAATCAAGATATCGCGTATCAAGCCAGTGATACGCGATAAGAACGTAAAACCGCTGATGACAGCGGCAGAACGGAAAATTTTCATTGTCGGGTAGTGGGGGACGTGAATCGCTTAGCGTGGGGGCATGCGAATGGCCCCATCAATGCGAATGGTTTCGCCATTGATCATTTCATTGTCGATGATGCTGTACACCAGTTTGGCGTAATCTTCGGGACGACCTAGCCGCGAAGGAAAAGGAATGCTGGCTGCCAGTGAGTCCTGAACCTCCTGAGGCATGCCAAAGATCATGGGCGTGCCAAAAATGCCCGGGGCGATTGTGACGCAGCGTATCCCCAGGCTGGCCAGATCCCGGGCAATAGGAAGCGTCATACCGGCCACACCCGCTTTGGATGCAGCATAGCCTGCCTGGCCGATTTGACCATCATAAGCTGCCACCGAGGCGGTATTGATGAGTACGCCGCGCTCGCCTGTATCCTGCGGCTCGTTTTTGCTCATGGCAAAGGCGGCCAGCCTGTTCATGTTAAAGGTGCCAATCAGGTTGATTTCAACGGTTTTTCTGAACAGATCCAGATCATGAGCTGCCTCACGTCCGATAGTGCGAGCCGCAGGCGCTACTCCAGCGCAGTTGATCAACCCATACAAGGAGCCAAGAGTCAGAGCCTTGTCAATCGTGGCCTGGGCATCTGCGGCAGACGTTACATCACAATGGATGTAATGCTGATCTAATTCTTTGGCCAAGGCCTGGCCCGGCTCATCTTGCAAATCAGCGATGACCACCTTGGCGCCTTGTTCGCTGAGCATGCGTACCGTGCCGGCGCCCAACCCGGAAGCACCGCCTGTAACGATAAAGACATTATTTTTTATTTCCATAGGATATCTCTGCTAATTCAAGTGGATGACCGCTATGAGTTTAACGCATCCAAAATGCGTTGTTGAATTTCCTCGACCGTACCTAACCCGGAAATCTTGCGGTAGGCCGGAGCCATCGCATCTCCACTGGCAGACCACTGCGAGTAGTAAGTGACCAGCGGTCGGGTTTGCTTTTTATATACCTCCAGGCGCTCGCGGACGGTTTCCTCTTTGTCATCATCACGCTGCACCAAAGGCTCGCCACTAATATCGTCGATGTCTGCCTGTTTGGGCGGATTGAAAACAGTGTGGTAGGTACGACCACTGGCCGGATGGACCCGACGGCCGCTGATGCGCTTGATGATTTCCTCCTCAGGTACATCGAGCTCAATGACAAAATCGAGTTTGATGTTTTCCTCTTTGAGGGCATCAGCCTGCGGGATGGTCCGTGGAAAACCGTCGAACAGATAGCCATTTTTGGAATCTGGCTCAGCCAGACGATCTTTGACCAAACCGATGATGATCTCATCTGATACCAACTGGCCAGCATCCATGACCTTTTTGGCCTCAATGCCCAAAGGCGTTTGTGCCTTGACCGCTGCGCGCAGCATGTCACCTGTGGCTATTTGCGGGATTGAAAATTTTTCTACAATGAATGCCGCTTGGGTTCCTTTTCCCGCCCCAGGGGGGCCAAGTAGTATTAATCGCATAGTGCTTCTCCT
>DATGTB010000149.1:0-5218 GCA_035302065.1 Paenalcaligenes sp.
TCAAAGGCGTCTCCAGTCGCCTGCTGCGGAAGGAACGGCCCGACATCCAGAAGCGCTACTGGAAAGGCGTGCTGTGGTCGCCGTCCTATTTCGCTTCAAGCTGCGGCGGCGCGCCGATTTCCATCGTGCGCCAGTACATCGAGCAGCAAACTCCACACTGAAACCCAAAGACAAGGACGGCTGCGCCGTCCGCGCTATCCTTCCCCGCCCTGAACGGCGGGGCTTGTCGCGCACCGGGTCAACTCCATCTGCCAGCAGCGCCCCGCACACCAGCGCAGCGCACTAGGTGGTTGCAGACTCGGGCCGCCTGAAAACCAGGCGGTATTCCTCTGAGGCACTATCGTCATAGACATAGCCCTCGACCGCAAAGCCTTTGAGCCCCTCAATGGTGTCAATTTTCTCGTCAATAGCGTAGCGCATCATCAGGCCACGCGCTTTTTTGGCATAAAAGCTGATGACCCGCCACTTGCCCTTGCGCTCATCCTGAAATACACACTCGATTACAGGTGCCTGCAACACCTTTTGATCAACGGATTTGAAATACTCCACCGAGGCCAAATTGATGACCGCTTGCGTCTTGTGCTCAGCCAAGCGCTCATTCAAATAACGGGCAATACTATCACCCCAATAGTGATAGAGGTTAGTCCCCTGGGGGGTTTGCAGGCGGGTGCCCATTTCCAGCCGATACGGCTGCATCAAGTCCAACGGCCGCAAGGCTCCGTATAATCCACTGAGGATAATCAGATGATCCTGAGCCCACTGTAGCTGCTCATCCGAAAGAGCCGGCGCATCCAGCCCCTCATAGACATCCCCATTAAAGGCGAGTACCGCCTGTCGGGCATTATCCAGAGTAAAGGTTGGAGACCACTGTTGGAATCGCTCCACATTGAGCTCGGCCAAATTATCGCTTAGCTTCATCAGCTCTGCGAGCTGCTGCTGTGAATACCCCTTCAGGATATCCACCAGCTCCTGCGCTTGAGGGATGAATAAGGGCTGAGATTTCAATGTAGTACGTACGGTTGACTCATAATCAAGCTTTTTTGCCGGTGATAATAAAAACAGCATAGTCAGTATCCTAAAATAATTTCTCTTTTGGTCATTTTACATAACAGCAAATGATCCCGGGCCGGGCTAACAAAATGACATTTTTCTGTTAGAATAGCCTTTTATTTGGGCAGGTGGCAGAGTGGTTGAATGCGCTGGACTCGAAATCCAGTATACGTCTTTGGCGTATCGTGAGTTCGAATCTCACCCTGCCTGCCATTATCTTCTTTGGGCGTGCCCTTTTCTGTGCCCACCTCCTTTTTTCGTTCCCGACAGCAAAAAGGTTTGCACTTTCAGCGTGCCTACCCTATAGTGAAAATTAAGGGTAGGGCTGTATCTAGCCGCCCTGATGCGGCCGCCAGTTGGTTACCCTTTTAGCAGGGCGCAAAGGAGGTAAACCATGGAATTCCAAACCTTTAACTGGGTCATGGATATCGATGGCAATGGCACCCTCAGCCTATGGGAGATTTGGGAGACCATCCGCTGGGTCTTTCGCGTGCCAGGGAGTCTGATGGTCGAGTTCATTGGACAGTTTCCTGCACTTGCTCATCTATTGGGCATCTCCGCCTCACCCGAAACGGGCTATGCCAGTCTGGATAGTTTGTACTCCAAGGTGATTTCAATCTTTGTTTGGTTACCCTTGCTGTTCTGGGTGCTGGGCCTCGGTAGCAAGACCCCACGCCGTCAAGCAGTCCAAAAAACCGAGCCCTTGGCATTACCCATGCCAGAGGACTACCCGGTGTTAAGACACTACCGGTCATGATAAACCCTTGAACTACTCCAGCACCAATATACGTTGGTGCTGGATTCTGCTGCCCGCGCCCAAAGAAATCTTATCTTTGGCATCTGCTTCCATTATCATTAGACAACGCTTGTCAACAAAACATTCCGGGAAAAAAAGACAAAATGATTGATGAGATACGGATTTTTTTACGTGTGCTCCAAGAGGGAAGCTTTTCTGCCGCAGCCCGCTCACTTGGTGTGAGCCCATCCATGGTCAGCAAAAATATCGCCCGGCTGGAAAAAAGACTGAATGTCAGCCTGTTTGAACGTATTGCCGGAAATATCCGTAGCACTCAGGAAGCCGAGATTTTCAAACACGAGGCTCATAAAATCCTCAATGCTGTCCAAAGTGCCGAGGAATCACTAGCAGCGCACAGGAGCAAGGTCGCAGGTACGGTCCGCATCCATACGGCACTGCCCACGGCAAAATATCTGATTGCTCCGCTTTTACCCGAGCTCTTTGATGCATATCCCTATCTGAGATTGGAGTTTACCCTGGCTCCACGTCGCGGGGATTTTCTCGAGGAAAAAATTGATTTGGCCATCCATAGCGGCAGACCGACTGAGCTATCCCTGATCGGTCGCCCTCTGATGAGCCGCCCATGGACCATTGCCGCCGCTCCTGAATATATCGCCAAGCATGGTTGCCCTTCGCGCCCACAAGAGCTCAGCCAACATCGCTGTCTGAACTTTTCCGTTTGGACGCACTGGAATTCATGGACCTTCAAAGAAGACGGCCTGATCAGCTCTGTTGACAGCTCCAACACGCTGATCAGCGCCGATCAGGGAGAATTGCTACGCACCCTGGCCCTGCAGGGTTTGGGCATCGTGCGACTCGCAGATTTTCATATCAAAAAAGATATTGAACAGGGCCATCTGGTGCCCTTGCTAGAGCAATATATAGAACAAAGCCTCGATGACCAATTCTATCTGCTATATCCGAGAAAAAAACAAACCTTGCGCGCCCGGGTGGTTATTGATTTTCTGTACGAGCGTTTAGCAAAGGAATTGCCTGTATAGCTGCTCGCGCTACTGTATCTGCGCGCTCATCGAGCTGCTGCCGATCCGGCCTGTCTGCCTCTGCTAGCCCCTGTAGATAAAAACTCACTACGGCACGAGCCGTTGACAGCACAACCGTTTGCCCGCAAAACTTATCTGCCTGCCCCTCCGGCAGCTCATCAAGCCAGGCAGCCAGAGCCTGCTGTTGGAGATACTCGGCGTCCAGCTCTACCTTTTTTATGTCATCGCGCAAAGGCCCGGAAATCGCGCTCGGGATTGGCGCCACCCCGGGCTTGAGTCGCCTCCTGAGGGCCCGGATTGGCTTAACCACCTCATCACGCCAACTTTGTACAAAGCGATCTGCGTCACTGAGCTCCTGCGTAGTGAGCTGACGCTGCTTGACCACCACGGCCAAGAGCGACAGCAGCAATACATTCACATCCAGACCGATACTATCCTGTAGCTCAATGCAAGAAGATGGCACCTGACTGGTGGAATAAACCTTTAATGAAAAATCCCAAAAAGAGTCACTGCAATTGAGGGTATGCATTCAGGAAATCACCTCGAACAAGGCGGCTGCACCCATGCCACCGCCGACACACATGCCAACAACTACATATTTGGCGCCCCTGCGACGCCCCTCAATCAACGCATGGCCGACCAATCTCGAACCGGTCATTCCATAAGGGTGTCCTATGGATATGGCGCCACCATTGACATTGTACACAGAGGGGTCAATGCCCAAATGATCCCGACAATAACGGACCTGACACGCAAAGGCTTCGTTTATCTCCCATAAATCAATATCGTCAATGGTTAATCGATGCTGAGCCAATAACTTGGGGATTGCATAAATTGGCCCGACGCCCATTTCCTCTGGTCGACAACCGGCTACGGCGACCCCACGGAAATACCCCAGCGGCTCGAGCCCCTTTTGCTCGGCGTGTCGTCGTTCCATGACTACGCAGGCGGATGCGCCATCAGACAGCTGACTGGCATTACCGGCCGTAATCGTACCGGACTCTATAACCGGCTCAAGGCCAGCCAGGCTGTCCAACGTAGTGCCGGGTCGATTGCCTTCGTCTTTGGTCAGTGTGACCTCCTGATAAGAAAACTCCTTGCTCTCCTTATCGAGGATGGCCTGGGTTGCAGTGATGGGTACAATCTCGGCATCAAAATACCCCTTTTGCTGGGCAGCTGCCGTGCGCATTTGTGATTCCAGAGCATACTCATCCTGTTGCTGCCGACTGACGCCATATTTCTTTGCGACATATTCGGCCGTCTGCAGCATCGGCATATACGCATGTTTTTGAGCAGCCTCTACCTGACTGTCAGCCTCACGGAAAAACCAATCCATATACTCGTTTTGCAATGCGGAAATATTTTCCTGTCCGCCGGCAACAATTGTTTTGGCCCCGCCACTCATGATTTGTTGAGCTGCCATGCTGATGGCCATCAAGCCTGATGCGCACTGCCTATCGATAGTCTGGCCCGGCACAGAAACCGGCAGCCCGGCGGCCAATGCAGCCAGTCTGCCCACATTCCCGCCTGCTGTACCCGCGGTCAACACCGAGCCGAAAATCACATCCTCTACCTCCCCGGATGCTATCCCTGCGCGCTGAACTGCGTGCTTGATGGCATGCGCCGCCATGGTCGGCGATTTGGAGTGATTCAGTCCACCCCTGAATGCTCGGCCTATGGGCGTACGGGCGGTGGATACGATAACTGCCTCTTTCATATGCTCTCCCCAGATGACACCGGTTTATTTTACTTTGGGTGATTGCCAACGCTTTAGCGCACGACGCATTTCTTCTGTCAAGGGCACGGCCTTGCGGCTCTTTTTATCAACTGTAACAACCACTGCCAAGCCATGAAAATAGCACTCGTCGTCCTGCATGATAATGTGCTCCATGACAAAAGAGCTATTGCCAATCCTGCCGATGCGTGTATAGATATCTACGACCCCGGGCCAGCTGAGTTCGCGCAGATAATCAGCCTCGATACGCGCGACGGCATAAATCACTGAATCATCACCGATGGGCTCCGGACCAAACAACTCGTACGCCCTGATGCTTTCAATCATGCGCAAATATGCGATGTTATTGATATGGCCTTGCCAATCCATATCGCCATACTGCAGCTCCTGCTGCGTATGAAGGGGATATAATTGCGGATCGTAAATATCTTTTTTACTCATTGAATCGACTTATCCTTGAAATTAATAACTTGCAGACATGCCCTCGCGAACATCCATTTGAATACCATACTGGGGAAATGGGTATCTTAACCCGTTTCTGGATAAGGCCTGCATACCATCAAGCGACCGATTGATATCCTCGGGCTTTAAGGCCATCAGCATCTCATGATCGAGGACGCCGCCAAACCGTCGTTC
>DATGTB010000150.1:0-3747 GCA_035302065.1 Paenalcaligenes sp.
TCAGATGCACGCATTTTTTATCCTTTGGTTTGAATGCCTGTATGATGGCGTCTTGGGCTTTTTGCCCCCCGTTGATTTTACCGATACTGACTTGAAAATTTAAGCGCCTGAGAGGCGATTGCATTATCATGAACAACCCCCTGCGCGATTACCTGCGTCAAGACTTCGATTATTTCCTACCCCCAGAACTCATTGCGCAAAGCCCTGCCGCCCAACGTCGAGACAGCCGCCTATTATATGCAGATCCAGAACATAGCCTGCAGGATTTGCAATTTCAGGATTTTCCCGCTTTGCTGCGTCCCGGTGATCTGCTGGTGTTTAATAATACACGGGTTATCAAGGCACGCTTATTCGGGAAAAAACCAACGGGCGGTCAGGTTGAGCTGCTCATCGAGCGCCTGACAGCGCCCCGGCAGGCGCTCGCCCATCTACGTGCCAGCAACCCGCCCAAACCCGGTCAAAGCATTCTCTTTGGACCAACACAGCAGGCGCAGCTACTCGAAAGAACCGGGCAGGGTCTGGTACGGCTGGAATTCAATACCGATATCGCGGCCCTGCTTGCAGAACGCGGACAACTGCCCTTGCCCCCTTATATCACTCATCAGCCCACTGCAGTCGATGAGCAACGCTATCAAACAGTGTACGCTCAACACGCCGGAGCGGTAGCCGCACCAACCGCCGGCCTGCATTTTGATGAGGACATGCTCACCCTGCTTGCTGATCGGGGCATCAAACAAGCTTTTGTCACTTTGCATGTCGGGGCGGGTACCTTCCAGCCGGTGCGTACCGAACGCATCGCCGATCACCGTATGCATGCCGAGCGGTTTTTTGTCCCTGCTGCGACCATAACAGCTGTACAACGCACACGTGAGCTCGGTGGCCGGGTCATCGCGGTCGGCACCACCTCGGTGCGGGCCCTCGAATCGGCCGCTCAAATGCGGGCGGATTCAACACCACAGGATACCCCCAGCGACCTGCAGGGTGAGAGCCGCTTATTCATCACCCCGGGCTTTGAGTTTCAGTGGACTGATGCACTGTTGACCAATTTTCATCTGCCCCAGTCCACCCTCATGATGCTGGTTTCCGCCCTGGCCGGCAAAGATCGAATCATGGCCGCCTATGAGCATGCTGTGACACAACGTTATCGTTTTTTCAGTTATGGGGACGCGATGTTTATCGAGCGCCCCCAATCATCACCTATCTGACAGTTCATACAATGAATGGTTTATCTTTTACCTTGAAGACAACCGATGGTGCCGCCCGACGCGGAGAGCTAACCCTCAATCACGGCACTGTGCAAACCCCCATTTTTATGCCTGTAGGTACCTATGGTACGGTCAAGGCTATGCTGCCCGATGAGCTCGAAGCGCTTGGGGCGCAAATCATTTTGGGCAATACCTTTCATCTTTGGCTCCGCCCGGGCACCACGGTGATCAACGCCCACGAGGGTCTACATCGTTTCATGGGCTGGCAAAAGCCTATCCTGACCGATTCCGGAGGCTTTCAGGTCTTTAGCCTGCAAGGCATGCGCAAAATCACCGAGGAAGGAGTGCATTTTGCCTCCCCCATTGATGGCGCCCGCCTTTTTCTCACTCCAGAAAAATCCATGGAAATTCAGCGCGCTCTGAATTCGGATATTGTAATGGTCTTTGATGAATGTACCCCCTATCGCGTGGACGATCGACTGATTAGTCACGATGAGGCCGCACAATCCATGCGCATGTCCATGCGCTGGGCCAAACGCTCGCGCCAAACCTTTCAGGCCATTGAAAACCCCAATGCCTTATTTGGCATCGTCCAGGGGGGCATGTATGAGGATTTACGCACCGAGTCTGTAGAAAGATTGGTTGACATTGGCTTTGAAGGTTATGCCATCGGCGGATTGAGCGTTGGGGAGCCCAAAGAAGACATGCTGCGCATCCTGGCTCATACCACCCCGCAGCTACCCACACAGGCACCACGATACCTGATGGGCGTTGGCACACCCGAGGATCTGGTCGATGGTGTGCACCACGGAATTGACATGTTTGACTGCGTGCTGCCCACCCGCAATGCCCGCAATGGCTGGATCTTTACCCGCTATGGGGATATCAAGATTCGCAATGCCAGTTACAGAAACGATTTACGCCCCCTCGATGAGGACTGTACATGCTATACTTGCAGCCATTTTAGTCGCGCCTATTTGCATCACTTGCAGCGTGCAAGGGAAATCAGCGGGGCTCGACTTAATACAATTCACAACTTGCATTATTATTTATCTTTGATGGAGGAAATGCGCCAGGCCATAGAGCAACAGGACTTTAGTCAGTGGCGCCGGCAATTTGCAGCACAACGCGCGCGCGGCACAGACTGATTTGAGCCCTGGACAAGGCATCATTTTTCTTCCATAACGGCTACAATAAACCATTTATTTGCCGTAACCCATACACACATTAGGAGCTCGCACATGTCCATCGCAGACATTCTGCAAATCATTCCCGCACAGGCAGAGGCTGGCAACCCCATCGTTAGCCTGTTACCGCTTATTTTGATGTTCGTGATCCTCTACTTTTTGATGATTCGTCCCCAGATGAAACGTCAAAAAGAGCATCGCAACCTGGTGGCCAACCTGGCCAAGGGTGACGAGGTAGTCACCAACGGCGGTCTGCTCGGCAAAATCACCAAGGTGCAGGACAATTACGTAACACTGCAAATCTCTCGCCAGGATGAGAGCCCGGTAGAGATCGTCTTGCAGCGCCAATCAGTCGCTTCAGTTCTGCCCAAAGGCACCATCAAATCCTTATAATCCATGCACGGGCCATCCTGTTGACAAGCAGGATGGCCGGCCGTTGCCCGCTTTGAAGATCACATGAACCGCTACCCTCTCTGGAAAAACCTTATTGTCTTGTTTGCCCTGCTTATCGGGCTTGTCTATACCCTGCCCAATTTGTTCGGGGAATCCCCGGCCGTCCAAATTGCAGGGGCCAAATCGGTGGTCAAAGTAGATATGGATACCCTCCAGCGGGTGGAAACCTTGCTCGCAGAGGAGCATATCCCCACCACAGGCGCCTATTTTGAGCAAAATGGGCCAGTGGGCACGGTACGGTTCCGTTTCGAAACCACAGACATACAGATACAGGCCAAGGATCTGATCGAGCAAACCCTCAATCCCAATCCCGAGGACCCCGATTATACGGTTGCGCTCAACCTCATGTCCGCATCACCCAACTGGTTGACCCGCCTTGGCGCCTTGCCCATGCACTTGGGTCTGGATTTGCGCGGCGGGGTACACTTCCTGCTGGCTGTGGATATGGACGGTGCGCTCAATACCCGTTATGACTCGCTGGCCGCGGACATGCGCACCCAATTGCGGGATGCCAAAATCAACTATCAGCAGGTCGAGCGCGAGCACCATAGTGTCCTATTGCGTTTTGATAATGTGGCCGACCGGGATGAGGCCCAGACCCTGATCCGGCGCAATGACCGTGAGCTGGAGCTGTTGCCGGACCCCAGCAGACCGGAGTTGCTGGTGCGACTCTCCGAGATTGCCATCAACGAGGCAAAAACCAATGCGCTTCGCCAAAACATCAGCACCTTGCACAACCGTATTAATGAGCTGGGCGTTGCCGAGCCTATCATTCAACAGCAGGGCAATGACCGTATCGTCGTACAGCTGCCCGGTGTGCAGGATGTTGCCAAGGCCAAGGAAATCCTCGGCCGCACAGCCACATTGGAAATCCGCATGGTTGACGACTCGCCGACTGCCCT
>DATGTB010000151.1:0-3073 GCA_035302065.1 Paenalcaligenes sp.
CACAATCAGGCGGTATTGGGGCAGCGCCGCAGCCGCATCATTACTATGAATGAGGGTACAGGCCAAATCATGACTGGCATCATGGGGACCACGAAAAAGCGCCTCGTCAAAGGCGCTCAGTCGTAGCATTTCGTAGGATTGAGTCCACAAATAGTCACTGAGCGGCACTTCATGCAAATCAGCCCGCTCCTCAGCCGTCAGGCTCGGATCCTCATCTTGCAGGGCCAGGCTGTGCTTTAGGCGCAGCTGGGTGAGATAAAACTGACTCATCGCCGCCTCATGCGTGCGAATCTCCAGATAAGGATACTGAGCCCCATAACGCTCGCTGCACTGCTCTAGCGCCTGTAAAATAAACGGTCGCAAGGCAGCCAGATCCTCATGATAAGGGGGCTCACCCTCACCCCACCGCAGCCACTGCGCACGGGCAAATTGCTCGATGGTCTGGATGGAGAGCCGCCGCACCAATCGCGGTGCGAGGCCCAAAAACACCAGCCGCTGGGCAAAGACCTCAGCCGCCTCGGGAGTAAATACCAGCACCAGTATCTGCTCGGGATCCAGCCCCCGGCGCAGGGCCTCGCCCACCCGCAGAGCCAGGGTGGTGGTCTTGGCCGTACCCGCCCCGGCCTCAATCAGGCTGATCCGCTGACGGGCACACTGAATCAACTGCTGCTCATGCGTGGGCACAATACCCCGCGGCTGAAAGCGGGGGGCGGGACTACTCCTCAACTGCGATGGCATCGTCATCCTGATTGAGCTTTTCACTGACGCTTTGTAGCTTGGCCTCTAGTTTGTCCGCCGGCATCCAGCCATTGATCCGGGAGCCATCCTGGAAATAAATGGCCGGCGTGCCCTGCACCCCCAGGCTCATGCCCAGCTTGAGAAAATCATCAATAGGGGCCTCGCAATTCACCTCGGCGGGCTGTTTTTCCTCGAGCATCCAGTCGGACCAGACCTGGGCAGCATCCTCAGAACACCAGACATGCTCGGCAATAGTCCGTGAATCCGGAGCAAGGATGGGAAACATCAATGTGTAGACTGTCAGATCATCTATTTCGGCAAAGGTTTCGTGCAGGCGTTTGCAGTAAATACAATTCGGATCCTCAAAAACGACAATCTCACGCGAGCCGTCGCCCTTGACCTGCTTGATGGCATGCTCAAGCGGCAGCTCGGTAAAATCCACCCGATTGAGCTCCTCGATGCGCTCGGCGGTCAAATCCGTGAGGGTGGCCACATCGACCAGGGCGCCCTGCAGGACAAAATCCAGATCCTTGTTTGTATACAGCAAATCCGTCCCCAGACGGATTTCATAGAGCTCTGCAAAAGGGGTGGGGCGCACCTCATCGACCTCAATCCCTTGAAAGGTCTGCTCAAAACCCTCCTTGATGGTCTGCAGCGGATCACTGTCCTGGGCGAGCGCAGTAGATAAAAAGGTAGAAAAGCCAAATGCCAATACAGCCCCTTTGAACAGGGTGCTTAAGAAAACTCTCATATGAAAAAAGACCGCTTGAATTGCGAATCCACTCCTTTAATTTGATGAACGACGGGTAGAGATGCCGGCAGCCTCCTGGATGAGGTAGCGCTTGATAAAGGGCAGCTGATTGACCAGATTCATTCCCAGGTTGCGGGCTACCATGGCCGGCACCAATGGCAGGCCAAACAACTGATGCAATCCGTGCGTCAGCCAGCGCATGGCAAAGATGGGCTCTGCACGCGCTCGGCGATAACGCTCCAATACGGGCAATGCACCGACACTCTGATATGCAGGTTTGGTGCTCAAAATACGGATAAGTTCCTCAATATCACCAAAGCCCAGGTTCAGACCCTGCCCGGCCAATGGGTGCACCCGATGAGCGGCATCACTGACCAGAGCTACCCCAGGGGCCACCATGGCCGAGCGCTCAAAGGTCAGGGGAAAGGCATGCACTGGGCTGCGCACAGTTAAAGCGCCCAGACAGCCGGCCGTGATGGCCTGCAAATAGCGCTCGATTTCCTCTGCCCGCGCTGAGGCGGATAGGGCCATCAACTCATCGGCACGCTCCTCGCGCACCGACCAGACCATGGAAACCTGCGCCCCGTCAGGGGTATCAGGCAAAGGCAACAAGGCCAACACGCTATCGCCGGTAAACCACTGCCGCGCCACCTGCTGATGGGGCAACTCGGCAGTCAGATGGGTCACCACCCCCTTGTCCCCATAAGCATGAAAATCATGGGGAATGCGGGCCGCCTGCCGGACCTCGGAATGAGCACCATCGGCCCCAACCACCAAATCTGCAGCATAAAATTGCCCGGACTGCCCGATAACCCCATCGGGAGCAAAGCGGACAAACAAATCCTCATGCCAGACCACGCCATAGACGCGCAAAGCCTGCTTGAGCGCCTCCTCCATGAGACCGGACTCAATAATCCAGGCAAGCTCCTCACGCAGGATTTGCCAAGCCTCCAGCGTCATCTCCCCGGAAGCGTCTCCAAAAACCTGCATGGCCTGCACAGGGGTGATGCGTTCGGCGGGCATCAGGCCCCATACGCCGAGCTGCTCCAAAAACTGCTGACTAGCGACCGAAAGCGCATAAACCCGTGGGTGATAATGCCCGGGCTCGATCTCGTAGACCTTGGGCGGCGGAGCCAGAATCTCGACCTCGAAACCCTGCTTTTTCAGGCCGAGCGCACTGGCCATACCGGCCAGGCCGCCCCCGCATACAACGATTTGCTCACGCGCTGCTGTCATCTTGCTGATGGTGCTCCGGCTTGCTTAGGCCACAGCACCCATAATTCCCCGGGAGTTTTCATTCTACCTGCCAATGCACCGGCCTGCTCACCACTGCCCCAATAAAAGTCCATGCGGGCAGCACCCTTGATGGCAGCGCCCGTGTCCTGGGCAAAGACCACCCGGCGCAGGGGCTGTCCATTATCTGGACGGGTGCTGCTCATATAGACCAGCGAACCCAAGGGCACAAACTCGGGATCCACGGCAATGGCCCGCTCGGCCAGCAATGGAATACCATAGGCCCCCTTGGGCCCGAGCTGCTCATCCGTGATGGGCTCGGGACGGAAAAACACCATGGCCTCATTGACA
>DATGTB010000152.1:0-3530 GCA_035302065.1 Paenalcaligenes sp.
CGGCTGCGTAACATCCGGGCGGCCCATGTGATCCACCACAACGGTGGTAGGCAGGGAGGTCAAAAAGGGCCACAACTCAGGTAAATCAGGGGCTTCAAAATACACCACGATATGCCAGCCCAGCGGTTTGATTTTTTCCACAATTTGCAAGAAATGCTCCTTGGGCGTGTCATCGACCAGGCGTTTGACAAAATTAAAGCGTACCCCGCGCACGCCGGCCCGATCCAACTCGGCCAGCTCCTCAGCGGTAATATCGGCAGAAACACTGGCTACACCCCGAGCCCGCCCTTCGGATGCCAGCAAAGCATCCACCAAAGCGCGGTTATCATGCCCGTGACAGGTAGCCTGCACGATGACATTACGGCTAAAGCCCAAATGATCACGCAACGCAAAAAGCTCTTCCTTGCCGGCATCGCATGGAGTGTATTTACGCTCCGGGGCATAAGGAAATACTGAGCCCGGCCCAAACACATGACAATGCGCATCCACAGCACCTTCAGGTAGTTGAAAAGCCGGCTTTGAAGGGTTGGGATAAAAAGGCAGCCAACCCGGTGTGACTTGAAACTTTGTACTCATGAGCCCTGCATCCTTAGTCAATGTAGCGTAATCCGGCCTTGGCCAACGGTTCGCGCATGGCATAAATATCCAGTCCCAGCACCCCATCGGCCAGCTGCTGTCTTTTGTCCCCCTCATTGGCCTCTCTTTGGGCCGCTTTTTCAGCAACCAACGCCGCGATGGCCTTGGGCACAACCACCACCCCATCCGTATCCGCAATCACCACATCACCCGGATGCACCTGCGTGCCTGCGCAAATAATGGGAATATTGACTGACCCCAGAGTTGCCTTGACCGTCCCCTTGGCGGAAATGGCGCTGCTAAATACGGGAAAATCCATTTCCTGCAGGTCATCCACATCACGCACCCCCCCATCAATGATCAGCCCCTTGGCGCCTTGTGCCCTGAAGGAGGTGGCCAACAAATCCCCAAAAAAACCATCAGTGCAACGAGTGGTGCAGGTGGCCACGGCCACATCACCTTCTTGTAACTGCTCGGCAGCCACATGCATCATCCAGTTATCCCCGGGCTGCAGCAAAATAGTCACAGCCGTACCGCAGACCTTTGCCCCCGGATAGACCGGGCGCATATAAGGCTGCATCAATCCGACCCGGCCCATGGCCTCATGTACCGTTGCTGAACCATATTGCGACAGGGCTTTTACAGCCGCCGCATCGGCACGCTCAATGTTGCGTCTGACCACACCAATATCGTTTAACTTTGTCATTGCTTAACGTCCTTGTTTTTTCAACAGTGCGTCCAAACGGGGGAATACTTTGCGAGCATTGCCCTCATATAATTCATAACGCTGCTCGGCAGTCAGATCACTACCCTCGACATAGCGCTTGGTATCGTCAAAATAATGACCGGTTTCAGGGTCAATGGTGCGCACTGCACCGATCATTTCCGATGCAAAAAGCACGTTTTTCAAAGGCACCACATCCAGCAACAAGTCCACACCGGGCTGATGATACACACAGGTATCAAAATAAACGTTATTCAGCAGATGCTCTTCCAGTTTGGGCTTATCCAGCATCATGGCCAAGCCACGGAAGCGCCCCCAGTGATAAGGTGCTGCACCGCCCCCATGCGGCACAATCAAGCGCAGATCGGGGAAATCCTTGAACAAATCCCCCTTGAGCAGCTGCATGAAAGCAGTGGTATCAGCATTCAGATAATGATCTCCAGTCGTATGAAAACACTCATTGCAGCTGGTACTAACATGCACCATGGCCGGCACATCATATTCCACCAATTTTTCATAAAGAGGATACCAATAGCGATCAGTCAATGGCGGTGAAGTCCATTGACCTCCGGATGGATCCGGATTGAGATTGACCCCGACATTACCCAACTCATTGATACAGCGCTCAAGCTCGGGAATACAGGTCTCAATCGGCACACCGGGTGACTGCGGCAACATGGCGACCGGTACGAAACGATCGGGAAAAAGCTGCGATACCCGATAGCACATATCATTACAAATGGCGGCCCAGGCCGAGGACACCTCAAAATCCCCGATGTGATGCGCCATGAAGCTTGCCCGCGGCGAAAACAAAGTTACATCGATGCCACGTTCATTCATCAAACGCAGTTGGTTGTTTTCAATCGATGCCCGGATGTCGTCATCGGAAATACTGAGTTCATCCGCCGAGGGCATGGTTGATTTGCTTTCAAAAGCCTCAATCTGGCGATTTCGCCAGTCTGCTAATGCCTGCGGGGCCGTAGTGTAATGCCCGTGGCAATCAATGATTAACGTCATTTTTGTTCCTCAAAATTTCTAATATCACCCAATACTTATTCCTATTATTGCTACGCTGGTCACCGGGAAAAAGGCGATTTGGTGTATAGGTGCTATGCTATTTGCACATAAAAACAGGCCCCCTCCTGTTGTTTTGGATCTTGATTAAGCCTTTGTGTAAATATGCGCCGGCACATAGGCTTCGCCCGCCATCAAGGCACGTGCGGTACGCAGCAAAGCTGATTTGATAACCTCTGTAGGATTATCCGGATTTAACTCCAGGGCAACAGAAAACTCGCCACTGGGATGTTCAATAGAGAGCGTTTGTTGCAGTCCCTGTCCCGTATGCGCAAGTCCCTGGGCTACCGTATCCGGCAAAATACAGGCAGTGGCCACCGTCACGGCCTGCAACACTCCAATAGATTCGTGGCATACATGCGGTATATAGCAGCGTGTGTGCACAGCCCCGCCGGCAACGGGTTCATTAAGCAAACACATTTTGGGAAAATTTTTGTCCCGTACATCGCCCAGGCCCATTTTTTCTGCAGCGCTCAAACGTAGCTTTTCCATCAGTGCCTTGAGCTCCTCATCCTGATTGAGCTCATCGACAGACTCATAAGCAGTGCGACCGACATCCCGGGCCCGCACCAGCACCATGGGCATACCATTATCAATACAGGTAGCCTCTAACGGACCAAAGCTCTCTATCTCAAACACATCCCTGGATTGTCCAGTGGGCAATAACGCCCCACAAACTGAGCCAGCGACATCCAAAAAGTTGATGGTAATAGGCGCACTCGTACCGGGAACGCCATTGATACTGGCTTGCCCCTCATAGTTCACCTGCCCATTCGGGGTTTGTACCTCAATCTCGCTCACCATATTAGTGTTCAGGGTCAGCACCTTGACTGTAGTAGTAGGACTCTGCGGCTCAATAAGCCCTTTTTCGAGCGCAAAGGGCACCACGGCGGCCAACATATTGCCACAGTTTGGACTGGTGTCTACCGTATCGCCCTCAGGCTGCAATTGGGCAAATAAAAAAGTGAGGTCTGCTTGCGGGCCGTCATGACGATCCACAATGCCCACCTTGGAAGTCAGCGCATGACCCCCGCCCAGCCCGTCTATCTGCCGCCGATGGGGCGAACCCATGAGAGCGAGCAATACCTCATCACGCTTACGCTCATCAGTGGGCAGGTCACCGGCATAGAAAAAAGGTCCCTTGGATGTTCCCCCA
>DATGTB010000153.1:0-3483 GCA_035302065.1 Paenalcaligenes sp.
TTCAGCCTCTCCTTCCCATACACGGGCTGTCACGATACTCTCACCAGATTTATATAAATTGATATCCTCAAAATTCTGAAAGCTCCAGTTCAGCAGCTTGAGGCTATCCTCCGTACGGGCCGCATCACTGCTGGTGCCCACCACCACGCTGATGACCCGACGGCCATCGCGCAAAGCGGTGCTGACCAGACCATAGCCAGCTGATTTGGTGTGCCCGGTCTTGAGTCCGTCTACGGTAGAGTCCAGCCACAACAGACGGTTGCGATTGGACTGCCGGATATCATTCCAGGTGTATTCCTTTTGGCTGTAATAATGCAGGTACTGCGGAAAACGCTCGATGAGATTGGCTGCAGCAATGGCAATATCGCGCACCGAAGTCAGATGGGTTTCATGCGGCAGGCCACTGGCATTCTGGTAATGCGTATCCTTGAGTCCCTGACGAGCAGCCTCCTCATTCATGAGCGCCACAAAGGCCTGCTCGCTGCCGGCGATGGCCTCGGCCAGCGCCACCGTGGCATCATTACCCGACTGCACAATCATGCCCTGCAGAAGATCATTCACAGTGACATGTGTATTAGGGTCTATAAACATGCGCGAACCCTCGGTACGCCAGGCGTTTTCTGATACCAGGATCTCCTGATCCAGCTGCAAACGCCCTTTTTCCAAGGCCTCAAAGACCAGATAGGCTGTCATCAACTTGGTAATAGAGGCTGGCTCAATGCGTTCATCGAGATTCAGGGCAGCGATAAACTGCCCGCTATTGGCATCATAGCTCGCCCAGGCGCGGGCCCCTAACGTCGGGGCTGGGACGTTGCCAAGCGCGCTGACCATGATCTCCCCCACGGCGGGCGGGCTGGCGCGCTCGACGGTCTCGCCGTTACTATTACCCCCCGGGTTCTCTCCGGTATCGGCCCAGGCGGGCACAAAGAGCAGGGTCAGGGTTAATGGAATCAGGGCACCATAGCGACCCATCCGTAAAAAGAGCCTCTGGAAAAATAACTGAACTCGCTGTTTCATTGGTTAGTACGCCTAGTGAATGATAAGAGCAGGTCTTTATTATATCGACCGTTTCATGTGCTGGAAATATGACTGCCCGGCGTAATCGGACGATGCGCCATCAAATGAATTTGGTCACTAATCAATTGCCGCAACAAAATCAATTTACCATGAAAAAAATGAGTACAATCCGGAATAACGGTAACCGCCAGATCCTGTTGACGGGCAAATGCCATGGCCTCAGACAAGGGAACAATCTCGTCATCGGCCCCATGAACCAAATAGGTAAACTCCGGTACACTCACCTGCAAATGACGGAAACGCTCAACCGCCGTACCAGCCAGCAGCAGTGCCTGCGGGGTGGGCTGCCGGGCTTGGGCGAGCAATGCATACAACTGGGCTGCAACTGCAGTGCCAAAGGAAAAGCCCGCCAGGGCCCAAGGATGACCCTCAAATTGGGGGAAATGGGTATAAAACTGGGTGACCAAGGCATGCATGTCATGGGTTTCTCCCCTGGCCGCATCAAAGCTACCTGCAGACTGGCCGACGCCACGAAAATTGGGGCGCACTGCCAATAAACCCAAATCGGCACAGGCCCGACTGATAGTTGTCACCACCTTGTTATCACGCGACCCCCCCTCAATGGGTAAAGGATGTAATACCAGGGCCCAACCACGTGGCTCTTGTTGGGGCCAGTCCAGGGCACAGTCAATGACGCCTGCCTGCCCTTCAAATTGAATGGATTTTGGATTACTCATAAAGACGATAAGCTGAAAGGATAAAAGTTATTATTCTAGCTAATCTAGCTGCATATGTATTGATTGACCAAGGCAAAATTGTTATGGATTCATACGCATTTGATCTGCCTGACCCTGCGCAAATGCAACAACGACTGGGCGCCATCCTGCCTCGTTTTGCGCAAATCCGCTGGGTCCGGCAAACGGGTTCCACCAATCACGACCTCATTGAGCAAGCACGCGCACCGCAGGGCCGCTTGCTCAAACCCTGGTTATTGGGTGCTCATCACCAAACCCACGGGCAGGGACGTGCCGGCCGGCAGTGGGACAATGCGCCCGGTACCCAACTGATGTTCTCCTGCGCCTTTGATGTGTTTCTGCCCAGCTTTCGGTTACCTACACTTTCCGTGGTAACAGGCATGGCGGCCTGCCAGGGACTGCGCAGTTTGCTGCCGGCACAACAGGCGCATCAGCTGAGCCTCAAATGGCCCAATGACCTGATGTGGGGGCATGCCAAACTGGCGGGTATCCTGACTCAGGTCACACGCGCTCATGCCTCCCAGTTCGCCAAAGATCACTATGTGGTGATCGTGGGCATCGGCATTAACTTGCAACAGGCTCAAATGCTTAGTGAAAAATACCAGCGCCCCATTGCCGACTGGGGGCAGATTTGCGAGGCCGTCCCAGAGGTGCGATCACACCCCCCCGAGCGCCTCGTTGCCACCATCGCTCATCAATGGTGGCAGGCCCTCAACGAGGTGACCACGCACGGATTCAAGGCTCTGAGCTCCCGCTACGAGCAGGTCGATTATTTGTCGCAGATTCCGGTCAATATCACGGATGAAGGTTTGATTGTTAATCAGGGTATTGCTGTGGGCATTAATGACCAGGGGCAGCTCTTGGTACAATCAGGCGCTGACACGCAGACCATTTCGGTCGGCGATGTCTCGGTCCGCTTGCAAGCTCAGGATAATTTATGAAAATAGTGCTTGATTTGGGTAATACACGTCTCAAAGCAGCTGTGCTGATTGGCACAGATCGCTCTCGCCGGGTGCGGCTACACGCCCCCATGGCTACGACGTATAAGCAAATTGAGCGCTTTGAGCAGTGGCTGCAACGCCTGCCCCAACCCCCAAGCGAGGTCTGGGGCATCAATGTCGCCAAAAAACATAAGATGCAGGCTGTGATCAAGGCACTATCTCCTTATCCATGCACCTTGCGCTGGCTGGGTGCCGATGTGGAACACCCGGAAATTCACAATGCCTATGATGACCCCGGACAACTAGGACCTGATCGCTGGTTTGGCGTGCTGGGGGCCTTTGCCCTGCACCCGCCTGCGCCCGAGCAAGCCCTGCTCTACTGCAGTTTTGGCACCGCCACCACTATTGACCTGGTCGTCAGCCGACAAAAGGCCATTCATTATCTGCAAAATCAGGCCCCGCACCGGCCCCTGCCCTTGGTTGCCAAACCGCAGGTTTTCCTTGGTGGAGTGATTTTGCCCGGTCCGCAATTGATGCATGAGTCGCTCACTCTTCACACAGCTCGCCTGAATACCGGTCTGGGCAGCCTGGCAGAGTTTGCGCGCAATACCCCCAGTGCAATTAGCAGTGGCATCCTGCAGGCCCAGACAGGCGCCCTGATACAGCAATGCCTGCACGCCCAGGCCCTGTGCCCGGAGTTGCCAATACAGTTGGTCTGCACCGGTGGGGGTTGGGTATTTGTCAAACTGGCCTTGCAGCAAAGCCTCGAC
>DATGTB010000154.1:0-3593 GCA_035302065.1 Paenalcaligenes sp.
AACCGCCTAAGCAAGGGTCTAAAGCATTATGCCAAAGCGTACAGATATAGAAAGTATTTTGATCATCGGGGCCGGACCCATTGTGATTGGGCAGGCCTGCGAGTTTGATTATTCAGGAGCCCAGGCTTGTAAAGCCTTGAAGAATGCCGGCTACCACACGGTGCTGGTCAATAGTAACCCGGCGACCATCATGACCGATCCGGACACCGCCGATGTTACCTACATCGAGCCCATCACGTGGCAGGTGGTTGAGAAAATCATTGAAAAGGAGCGCCCGGATGCCTTGCTCCCCACGATGGGTGGGCAGACCGCCCTGAACTGCGCCCTGGATTTGGTCCGTGAGGGCGTGCTGGAAAAATACGGGGTAGAGCTCATTGGCGCTAATGCCGAGGCTATTGACAAGGCCGAGGACAGGCTCAAATTCAAGGATGCCATGACCAGCATCGGCCTGGAATCTGCCAAATCCGGTATTGCCCATAGCATGGAGGAGGCCTGGCAGGTGCAAAAAACCATTGCCACCGAGGCCGGCACCTCCGGGTTTCCTGTTGTTATCCGGCCCAGCTTTACCTTGGGGGGGACTGGAGGCGGGATTGCCTATAACTACGAGGAATTTGAGACCATTTGTCGTCGGGGCCTGGAGGCCTCACCCACTACCGAGTTACTCATTGAGGAGTCCTTGCTGGGCTGGAAAGAGTATGAAATGGAGGTGGTACGCGATCAGGCGGATAACTGTATTATCGTCTGCTCCATCGAGAACCTTGACCCGATGGGGGTCCATACGGGGGATTCCATTACCGTAGCCCCGGCGCAGACCCTTACCGACCGGGAGTATCAGTTAATGCGGCAGGCTTCGCTGGCGGTGTTACGTGAGATTGGGGTGGAAACCGGGGGCGCTAACGTACAGTTTGCCATCAACCCGGATAATGGGCGCATGATCGTAATTGAGATGAATCCCAGGGTATCCCGCTCTTCTGCCCTGGCATCCAAGGCGACCGGTTTTCCCATTGCCAAAATAGCCGCCTTATTGGCTGTAGGCTATACCCTGGATGAGCTGGAAAATGAGATTACCGGGGGCCGTACGCCGGCAGCTTTTGAGCCCAGCATTGATTATGTTGTCACCAAAATTCCGCGTTTTGCCTTTGAGAAGTTTCCGCAGGCCAATTCCCGGCTGACCACACAGATGAAGTCAGTGGGTGAGGTGATGGCCATCGGACGCACTTTTCAGGAGTCATTTCAAAAAGCACTCCGTGGCCTTGAGGTCGGTGTGGATGGACTAAATCAGATGACCACCGATCCGGAGGTCATACAGGTCGAGCTCGGTGAGCCTGGTCCCGAGCGCATCTGGTATGTTGGGGATGCCTTTGCGCAGGGCTTTAGTCTGGAGCAGGTTCACGAGATTACACGCATCGATCCGTGGTTCCTGGCCCAGATCAAGGAAATCGTCGATATTGAGCTGGCTTTGGAAAAGTACACCCTCTCGCAGCTCGACAAGGACAGCCTGTTTGAGTTAAAGCGGCGCGGTTTTTCAGATCGGCGTCTGGCATTTTTACTCGACACCAAGGAGTCCGAGGTCCGCAAGCGTCGCCATGAGCTTGGGGTGCGACCGGTATTTAAGCGCGTGGATACCTGCGCAGCCGAGTTTGCCACGGATACAGCCTACTTGTATTCAACCTACGAAAAGGAATGCGAGGCCCGGCCTACCGATCGCAAAAAAATCATTGTGTTGGGTGGGGGGCCTAATCGCATCGGACAGGGCATCGAGTTTGATTATTGCTGTGTGCATGCTGCCCTGGCCCTCAAGGAAGATGGATTTGAAACCATCATGGTGAATTGCAACCCCGAAACGGTCTCCACTGACTATGATACCTCTGACCGACTGTATTTCGAGTCCCTGACGCTTGAGGATGTGTTGGAAATCGTTCATCTGGAAAAGCCTGTGGGCATGATTGTGCAGTACGGGGGGCAGACCCCGCTGAAGCTGGCGCGTGAGCTCGAGGCTAATGGCGTGCCCATCATCGGAACCAGTCCGGAGTCCATCGATGTGGCCGAGGATAGGGAGCGTTTCCAAAAACTGCTCAACAAATTAGGCCTGCGCCAACCGCCCAACCGCACCGCCCGTAACGAGGCCGAGGCACTTGCCCTGGCTGCCGAAATAGGCTATCCCATCGTCGTTCGCCCCAGCTATGTACTGGGCGGGCAAGCCATGGAAATTGTTCATGAGCAGGCCGAGCTCGAGCGCTATATGCGCGAGGCAGTCAAGGTCAGTAATGATTCGCCGGTATTGCTCGATCATTTCCTCAACAACGCCATCGAAGTGGATGTGGACTGTTTATCGGATGGTGAGCAGGTCTACGTTGGGGGCGTCATGGAGCATATCGAGCAGGCCGGGGTCCACTCGGGGGATTCAGCGTGCTCATTGCCCCCTTATTCCTTGTCCGAAGAGGTGGTCGCTGAAATACAGCGTCAAACCGAATTGATGGCCCGTGCATTGGATGTCAAGGGGCTCATGAACGTGCAGTTTGCCATCCAGGAAGGCGAGGTCTTTGTCCTGGAGGTCAATCCACGGGCATCACGCACCGTTCCTTTTGTCTCCAAAGCTACCGGCCTGCAATTGGCCAGGTTGGCTGCCCGGGTGATGGCCGGCAAACCCATGTCCGAACTGGAGCTCAATAGCATGGCCCGACCTGGTTTTTATTCGGTGAAAGAGGCCGTCTTCCCCTTTGTCAAATTCCCGGGCGTGGACACCATTTTGGGTCCCGAAATGAAGTCTACCGGTGAAGTGATGGGGGTTGGGCGCAGTTTTGCCGAAGCCTTTGTCAAATCACAGATTGGTGCGGGGGTAATTTTGCCCGAAAAGGGCAACGCCTTTTTGAGTGTCCGTGATGCCGACAAGCCGCGTGCTGTTGAGCTCGCACAAAAGTTGGTGGATCTGGGCTTTGATTTGGTGGCTACCCGGGGGACCGCTGCAGCCATCAAGCAGGCAGGACTGCCCGTGTTGCGGGTCAACAAGGTCACCGAAGGGCGCCCACATATCGTCGACATGATCAAAAATCGGGAGATCGCTATTGTTATCAACACAGTAGAGGAGCGCCGTAATGCCATCGCTGACTCGCGCACCATCCGCACCCATGCCCTGGCAGAAAATCTGGCTTATTACACCACCATTGCCGGCGCATCGGCTGCAGTGCAGGGGCTACACTACCTGCGCCACGGCGATGGGCTAAGCGTGTATTCCCTGCAGTATTTGCATGCTGCTGAGCTGGTCAAGGCGCGGACCGCTGCAGATGCTCGGTAATCTCCCACTGTATGGGTTGCCACTGGCGGGTTTGCGGAAAAATGGCAAAGTGATTGATACTCGTATTGGCGATGGGCCGCGGACGCTGGGCATAGAGGTCCAGTCCATGGGTCAGTCGCCAGGCGATGTCAATCACCCCGCCGTGGGCAAATACAGCAATGCGCTGTCCAGCGTATTGTTCTGCCAGCGTCTCAAAGGCAGTTTTGATGCGTTCATGAAATTGGGACAGGCTTTCTCCCTCCGGAATCTCCTGATCCGGCTGCCGCAGGTTTGGCAACTGCGTTGATTCATCAGAGGT
>DATGTB010000155.1:0-7844 GCA_035302065.1 Paenalcaligenes sp.
GCCACAGAAATAAAATAACAGCGCCAAAAGCAATGCCGTCAGAGCGGCCAGTACCGTGCTGTCCTTGACTGCACGCCGAAACCTGCCTGTATCTTTGGCACCATAAGCCTGCCCAACCAGAGACTCGACCACATTGGCATAACCATCCAGGAAAAATGCAGACAAGCTGATAAATTGCAGCAAAATATGATTTGCTGCCAGCGTGCCATCACCAAATTTGGCTCCTTCATTGGCAAACCAGGCAAAGCCGGCAATCAGGGCCAGTGTACGTATCATGATGTTGGCATTAACAGAAAAGAGGGCCTTGAGGCGTTCGGGATCCAGGATTTTGGTCAGCAATTGCCCAAAACGCTCCAGCGGGCGGGTTAATCCCATTCGGGGCAGAAGTATCCACAAGGCGATCCCCAAGGCCAACCACTCGGCCACCAGGGTACCCAAGGCAATCCCGCGCACGCCCAGCCCGAAGCACAATACAAACACCAAATTGAAAAATATATTCAAACCGTTGAGTACCAGCTGCGTGATCAAAAGCTGTCGGGACCAACCCATGCCAATAAAAATCCCCAGCAAGGCAAAGATCATCAGGGTAGCGGGTGCCCCCCAAATGCGAATCTGGAAATAAGCCCGCACCTGCTCGATGACCCCGCTGCTGGCACTGAGCCAGCGGGTGGCCACTGTTTCGATAGGCCATTGCAAGATAATGAGGAGCAGACCAATCAAACAGCCCAGAAAAAGGGTTTGGTAGACAAGAGCATGAAGCTCATCTTGTGCATTGGCCCCTTTGGCTTGGGCAATAAATCCGGTTGTGCCCATGCGCAAAAAGCCAAAGCCCCAATAGACAAAATTGAAAATCAGGGCCGCCAGGGCGATAGCACCCAAATGCACTGCGGTGCCTGTTTGCCCGATGACAGCGGTATCCGCCAGCCCCAGAAGGGGAACCGAAGCGTTAGCCAAAATGATTGGCCAGGCCATCTGCAGTATTTTGAGGTATCGACGTGTTGGCATGCGTAGTTTCACAAATTCAAGGCCAAGGCATTATACTAAGAACCCTTTGTGATATTCATCCGGGTGACGGATTCTTAACCCAGGGTTGGGTGCACAGTGTAGAATGTAGGTGTCCGTTTAACCATCAACGTACTAATAACAGGATTATTATGGCTTCAAAGCGTTTAGTTCGTGAGCATCCCGATCAACTCTTGGTGGGGCTGGTATCAGTCTCGGATCGCGCCTCTGGTGGTGAGTATCAGGACGAGGGCATTCCAGCCCTGAAAAACTGGCTGAATGAGGCACTGATTCAGGCACCACAGTATGCCAGTCGGCTGATTGCCGATGAGACGGCGGAAATCAGCGCAACCATCAAGGAGCTGGTCGATGAGGTGGGCTGTGATTTGGTGTTGACTACCGGGGGCACCGGGCCTGCTCGTCGTGATGTGACTCCTGAGGCCACTTTGGCGGTCGCTACCAAGGAGATGCCCGGTTTTGGCGAGCAGATGCGTCAAATCAGCCTGCATTTTGTGCCAACTGCAATTTTGTCACGTCAGGTGGCCGTGATCCGTGAAACAGCAGATCATGCCGCCCTTATCATTAATTTACCCGGTCAACCCAAGGCGATTGCTGAAACCCTTGGTGGGGTCAAGGACAAGGAGGGGAACACAGTGGTCCCCGGTGTATTTGCTGCCGTACCCTATTGCATCGATTTGATCGGGGGGCCTTATGCAGAAACGCGGGAATCCGTGATTTCCGCCTTCCGGCCCAAATCAGCCCGCCGTAATGGATAATTCCGCCACCGAGCGGTAGCAGGCTGTGTAGGCCTGCCTCGGCATGAGGCTTGTGGCAGGCCAAGATTTTCAATGAAATGAGTTATTTAGGAGAGAAACAATGGCTTTGGTTTCCATGCGTCAATTGCTGGATCATGCTGCTGAGCATGGTTATGGCATTCCAGCATTTAACGTTAACAATCTAGAGCAGGTACAAGCCATTATGGAGGCCGCAGATGAGACCAATAGTCCGGTCATCATGCAGGCGTCTGCGGGGGCACGTCGTTATGCTGGAGAGCAGTTCTTGAAGGGCTTGATCGAGTCTGCCGTCAAGGCCTATCCGCATATCCCCATTGTGATGCACCAGGATCACGGGCAGTCGCCCGCAGTTTGTCAAAGTGCCATAGACCTGGGTTTTACCAGTGTCATGATGGATGGCTCGCTGCGCGAGGATGGGCGTACAGTGGCTGATTTTGAGTACAACGTCAATGTCACCCGTGAGGTGGTGCAAATGGCTCACAAGATCGGGGTCAGCGTCGAGGGTGAGCTGGGCTGCCTGGGTTCTCTGGAGACCATGCAGGGAGACAAGGAGGACGGCCATGGCTTTGAGGGCAAATTAACGCGTGATCAGTTGCTGACCAGCCCGGATGAGGCGGCTGATTTTGTGCGCTCTACCGGCCTGGATGCGTTGGCAATTGCCATTGGCACCAGCCATGGGGCGTACAAATTTACCCGTGAGCCCACCGGCGATATTCTGGCCATCGACCGGGTCAAGGAAATTCATGAGCGCATTCCCAATACCCATTTGGTCATGCACGGGAGTTCGAGTGTGCCGCAAGAGCTGCTCGATGAAATCCGCCGCTACGGGGGCGAGATGAAAGAGACCTACGGGGTGCCGGTCAAGGAAATACAGGAGGCCATCAAATATGGGGTGCGCAAGGTCAATATCGATACGGATATTCGTTTGGCCATGACTGCTGCAATTCGTCGCTTCATGCACGAGAATCCCTCTGCTTTTGATCCCCGCGAATATCTCAAGGTGGCCAAAGAGGCTGCCAAACAAATTTGCAAGGCGCGCTACGAGCAGTTTGGCACCGCCGGCAATGCAGATAAAATCAATCCCATTCCCTTGGAGAAAATGGCTGAGCGCTATCGCTCAGGGGAGTTGGCGCAGCAGGTGCAATAAGTTATTTCCTGTGCGCGTATAGATATGGCAGATAGGCTTTGGCCGGTCATGTCCAAAGCCTGTCTTTTCTATTTGCTGGCTCTTTAAAGGTATTTTGCTGTGCAGCAAGCTTTATTTGAAAGTACCCTGCAATCGCTGCCGTTGGTGCATCGGGGCAAGGTGCGCGATATGTACGCGGTGGGTGAGGATAAGCTCCTGATACTCACTACAGATAGAATCTCGGCCTTTGACGTGGTGCTTGACGAGCCCATTCCAGGCAAAGGGATGGTACTGACTGAGCTCACACAGTTCTGGCTCGATCGATTGCAGTCCATCATTCCCAATCAGCTCACAGGTATTGATCCGTTGAGTGTCGTGAGTCCCCGGGAGCAGGCGCAGGTGGCTGGCCGCAGCATGGTGGTCAAGCGGTTGCGTCCAGTGCTTTTTGAGGCTGTCGTACGCGGCTACCTGGTGGGTTCTGGTTGGCAGGACTATCAGCAGACAGGCGCCGTTTGCGGTGTTCGCCTGCCGGCCGGACTGGCGCTGGCAGAGCGGTTGGTTGAGCCTATTTTCACGCCAGCGGCCAAGGCTGAGGTCGGCGCCCATGACGAAAATGTATCCTTTGCGGCCATGCAGGCAGCACTGGGTACCGAGCTGGCCGAGCAAATCAGGGCAGTCAGTCTGCAGCTCTATCAGGAGGCTGCGGCGTATGCCTTGACCAAGGGTCTCATCATAGCGGATACCAAATTCGAATTCGGGCTGGATGACAGAGGCCAACTGCATTTGATGGATGAGGTACTCACCCCGGATTCCTCCCGCTTTTGGTTGGCACAGACCTATGTTACGGGTGAAAATCCGCCGTCTTTTGATAAACAGTATCTGCGGGATTGGCTCAGTGCACAGCCCTGGGATAAAACTGCCCCGGCCCCGCGCCCGCCCCAGGAGGTGATTGAGCAAACCCGGGCCAAATATCAGGAGGCGCTCAGACGCCTGACTCAAGAGGAGAAGGGACAGTGACTCAGACGTCGGTCCGTGTGCAGTCTTTGGACAGGGCCCGGGTGGCCCTGGTGATGGGTTCCAGCAGCGACTGGCCGGTCATGCAACAGGCAGCATGCATATTTGAACAATTCCGGGTGCCTTATCTGGCACAGGTAGTTTCTGCGCATCGTATGCCCGAGGACATGGTTTCTTTTGCCCGGCAGGCCAGCGCTCATGGTTTGGCCGGTATTGTCGCTGGCGCCGGCGGAGCAGCGCATTTGCCTGGTATGCTGGCGGCTTTGACCGAGGTGCCGGTATTTGGAGTGCCCATTCCTACCCGGCATTTGCAGGGGGAGGATTCTGTTTGGTCCATTTTGCAGATGCCCAAGGGGGTGCCAGTGGCTACATTTGCGATTGGTGAGGCCGGGGCCATCAATGCGGCCTTGCATTTGATCGCCAATCTTGCGGTCCATGATGATGAGTTAAAAAAACAGTGGCTGTCGTATCGGGCATTGCAAACCGAGCATGCCCGGTCCATGCAGCTTGATTCTGAGTCAGTCAATGAGTAGTGTCGTGAGTGAATACAAACAAAAGACCGTAGTGCAGCCAGGACAGTGGTTGGGTGTGGTTGGAGGTGGGCAGTTGGGACGGATGTTTTGTCACGCTGCACAACGACTGGGTTACCATGTGGCCGTGCTCGATCCAGATATCAACAGCCCTACCGGGCAGGTGGCAGATCGGCATTTCTGTGCAGCCTATGATGATGTCGATGCGTTAGGGCAGATGGCTGATTTGTGTGCAGCCATTACGACCGAGTTTGAAAATGTGCCTGCCACGACGCTGCAACAGTTGGCACGCAGGACTACGGTGGCCCCGGCTGCAGCAGCCGTAGAGATCACCCAGGACAGAGCCCGGGAAAAGCGTTTTTTGCAGGGTGCAGGGATTGCGGTGGTGCCCTTTCATGAGGTGCTCACCGCTGCTGATATTGAGCAGGCCGCCGACGGTCTGTTTCCAGGGATTTTAAAAACTGCACGCCTGGGCTACGACGGTAAGGGGCAGGTCCGTGTTGGCAATCGAAGCCAGGCGCGCCAGGCCTTTGAAGAGTTGGGGGCAGTGCCCTGTGTGCTGGAGGCCCAGTTGGATTTGCAGGCCGAGATCTCTGTTGTGCTGGGGCGTGATCAGGCTGGGCAAAGCATTTGTTTTGATCCGTCATTGAATGTCCATCGCGACGGCATTTTGGCGCTCAGTATGGTCGCAGGTGAAGCTCAGCTAGCCGAACATGTGGCCCCGCAGTTATTGGCCCAGGCCCGCAAAAGTGCAGAGGCCATAGCTCAGGCTGCTGATTATGTTGGCGTGTTATGTGTGGAGTTTTTTGTTTTGGGCGATGGGCAATTGCTGGCCAATGAGATTGCGCCCCGTCCACATAACAGCGGACATCATACAATCGAGGCCTGCCTGTGTTCGCAGTTTGAGCAGCAGGTCCGGGCTTTGGCCGGGCAGCCTTTGGGTGCCACCACCTTGGTGCAGCCGGCGGTTATGGTAAATATTTTGGGTGATTGCTGGTTTCGACAAGGTGAGACAGCAGTAACTCCTGATTGGTCCGGGGTGTTGGCAGTGCCCGGTGTGGCCTTGCATTTGTATGGCAAGGCCGAGGCCCGTCGGGGACGCAAGATGGGCCATCTGACTGCGGTGGGGACCACCCTGGCCGAGGCGCAACAGCGCGCTACCAAGGCGGCCCGTCTTTTAGGGATTGAGGATTAGAAAATACCATGTCCATCATACGAGGTCAGGACATTGACGAGGCGGCCCGCTGGTTGTTGGCCGGGCGCCTGGTGGCTTTTCCGACAGAAACTGTGTATGGGCTTGGTGCCAATGCGGCCGATGAGCAGGCCATACGGGCTGTTTTTGCCGCCAAGGGGCGGCCGCTGGATCATCCCGTCATTGTGCATGTGCTGGATCAGCACGCCTGTTCAGCCTGGGCGCAACCCGTTAGTGCTCAGGCCGAGCAGCTGATGCAGGCTTTCTGGCCCGGTCCACTGACGCTGGTCTTGCCCCGCCATCCGGGGGTGTCGCCGTTGATCACTGCTGGTCAGGACACGGTCGCCCTTCGCTGTCCGGCGCATCCGGTAGCTCGGCAGTTATTACAACGCTTTGCTCATCTTTGTGGTCCACAGGCGGGGGTGATTGCGCCTTCGGCCAATCGTTTTGGGCAGGTCTCACCCACCCAGGCAGATCATGTCCATGAGGAGTTTAACGAGCTGGACGATATCGCTATGTATGTGCTCGAGGGTGGGGCGGCGACGGTAGGGATAGAGTCCACCATTGTAGATTTGTCGCAGACCGGGCAGCCCGCGCGTATCCTGCGACCTGGGCATGTGACTGCCCGACAAATTGAGGCTGTTTTGGGTACCCGGGTGCGCGCTTTTGATCAAGGAGGCAGCGAGGACTCACCCCGGGTATCAGGTAGTCTCAAGGCTCATTATGCGCCCCGTACCCCTTTGTTGCTTTTTGACCGTCAGATGCTCGAGCACAAGCTTGGGCAGCTACCCGACGGGCGCATTGCGGTGGTGGGATGTGGACCGTTGCTCCGGGGGGCCAAGATGCCGGCACGGATTCATTATGAGTATCTGCCCGCTGATGAGAAAAAATATGCGGCCCGCCTATATGACACCGTGCGTCGCCTGGATCGGGCAGGTTTTGATGCCTTGTGGTTTGAGCAGCCGCCGCAGGATGAGTCATGGATGGCCGTCAATGATCGACTCCATCGGGCAGCGGCTGCCTTTGATTGATTATTTTTAATCAAAGCGTTGTCGATCAAACAGACCTTGTAAAAAGCGCACCAGATACCGTACCGATTGCGGGGTTTGGGCTGTAAAAGGGCGCACTGCATAGATAGAGGTGCCAAAATGTCCGAGAACCTGCCACTGGGGCAGGATAGGTTTCAGGCGTTTGGATTGTATGGCTTCGGAGGCACTGAAATCCGGCACCAGGGCGATGCCCAGACCCTGTAGGGCCATTTGACTGAGCATTTGACTATTATTGACTGCAAAACGGGGTTGTATGGGAATGCTCAGGGGTTCATTCTCATGGTCATTCACGGGCACAAAAGACCACATGCTCGGCGTGTTTTTCTGCCGCGGGTAATGTAGCAACTCGTGGCGGGTCAAATCAGAGGGATGATTGATAGGAGCATGCTGAGCGAGGTATTCTGGGCTCGCGACAAGGAGGGGATAGGTCTGCGCCAGGCGCCAGGCTACCAGCGAATCCGAGATTTTCTGGGTGTGGCGCACCGCCAGGTCAAAGCCTTCCGAGCTGAGCGAAACAATACGGTCTTCTGCCTCAAGTTCAATTTGGATATCCGGATACTGTTTTAAAAAACTCGGTAATCCCGGGATAATGTACTGCTGTGCCAGCGCTACAGGCGCAGTCATCCGCAGTAGTCCTTTTGGGCTATGGGCGCGACTTTCCACATTTTTTATTTCCGCGCTGATATGCTGATAGGAATTTTGGGTTTGTTCCACCAGCTGCCGACCAGCATCTGTAAGCTGCACCGAGCGAGTGGTGCGATGTACCAGCTTGACGCCCAGTGTTCTTTCCAGCTCGGTGATACGCTGGCTGACGGTAGCCTTGCTGACATGAAGCCGCTGTGCGGCAGCAGTAAAGCTGCCTTGCTGAGAGAGGATGATCAGGCTATGCACATGAGTCCAGAGGCGTTCGCTTTGATTTCTTTGCATAATGGGAGCTGCTTTGGCAATTGTTTGATCTTATGAACAATCATTCCGGTTTTTTGCTCTAGGCAAGTTGTCTTTGCTTGCCTAAACTGAAGGGGTTGGTTGCATAGGATAATGATTTTACACGCAAAAGGAGAGGTAAATGACTCAAGCATATACTGATTCGGCCGTGGTTGGCCATTTTATTGATAATCAGGTGACGGTCGGGGAGAG
>DATGTB010000156.1:0-10582 GCA_035302065.1 Paenalcaligenes sp.
GAGTTTCCAATACCTCGTCGGGGCCGAGATTGATTATAAGGACGATTTGGAGGGTGCGCAGTTTGTGATTCGCAACCCTAACGCCATGACCACCTGTGGTTGCGGCTCTTCTTTTGCCATCTAGGCATAGTAGCGCGCACCCAGCAGGGTCTTTTTGTTTGCGCCGGTGACCTCGGGTCGTCCGGCGCATATTTTTTGCGTATAAGCATAGGCTAGCCAGGCAAAGGCATAGGCCTCGATATACTGGGGTGCGATGCCAAAGTCCTGGCTGCTTTTGACCGGTAGCTGTAGTGTGCGGTTCAGACAGCCAAGCAAGTGGCTATTATAGGCTCCACCGCCACATACAATGACCTCCCGGGTATCGGGAGCCCAGCGCGTAATTGCCTGACTAATGGACTGCACGCTCAGGGCCAGCAGCGTTGCCTGTACATCACGAGGGGCAAGCGCTCGGCCAGCAGCCTGTAGTTGCTGCGCTAGCCACTGGGCATTAAACAGATCCCGTCCGGTCGACTTGGGCGGGGGCTGTTGTAACCAGGGTTCGGCCATTAACTGCGCCAACAACACCGGGTCTGTCTGGCCAGTGGCCGCCCATTGCCCCCCGTCATCATAGGGCTGCTGTAAATGTTGTTGGCACCAATAGTCCATCAGCACATTACCCGGACCGGTATCAAAGCCGGTCAAGCCAACTGTTCCGGCTGCTGGCAAAACGGTGACATTGGCCATGCCTCCGACATTGAGCACAGTACAGGGATGTGACTGACTGAAAAGCAGCTCATGAAAGGCTGGTACCAGGGGCGCGCCCTGTCCACCAGCTGCCAGATCGCGACTGCGAAAATCCGCAATGACATCAATGCCCGTTAGCTCTGCCAGCAAGGCGGGGGCATTAAGCTGCAGACTGATGCCGCGCTCGGGCAGGTGTCGCACGGTCTGACCATGGGCGCCGATGGCTGCAATATCTGCCCTGCTATGGGCATTTTGCTCAAGGAGTTGGTGCACCGCCTGGGCATAGATCTGTGCTAGCGCCTGTGCAGCGTCTGCTGCCCGGATAAGCTCATCCGGGCCACTATGATTGAGAGCCAACAGCTCATCCTGTAGTGCGGCTGGCAGATCGACTGTTACAGCGGCAGCGAACTCAGGCCGGACTTGCGGCCCAAAAGAAGCGAGCACGGCATCGACTGCGTCGATGCTCGTGCCCGACATAATCCCGATATAATAGGATCGTTTTGGTGCCTGCGTCATGAGGCCAGGCCTGCGTTAATCAGCAGTGCTGTCTGCCAGCGCAAACAGGCGCTGATCGGTTTGATCCCTGAGCAAGGCGAGCTGCTGTTTAAAGACCGCTGCACGGGCCTGTAGTTTTTGCTTTTGCTCTGGCTCCAGCGTTTTGGCGGCGGGCAGATCGACGGATAATGGATCGACAGGCTTGTCATTGATGCGGAACTCATAGTGCAGATGAGGACCGGTGGCCCAACCTGTGGCCCCGACATAGCCGATTTTCTGTCCCTGCTCAACCTTGTCGCCCTTTTTGAGGCCGTCGGCAAATCGGCTTTGGTGGGCATATAGGGTGCTGTAGCCGCTATGGTGTTTGAGGATAATCACCTTGCCATAGCCGCGCTGATTGCCAATAAATTCAACCACGCCGTCGGCAGTGGCCTGGATGGGCGTGCCGGTGGGCGCTGCATAGTCGACGCCATTGTGATTGCGCCAGCTGCCGTGGATCGGGTGGCGGCGCTTGCCAAAGGTGGAACTGATACGGGTGAATTTAATGGCGTTACGCAAAAAAGCACCCTGCAGGCTGTTGCCCTCAAAGTCGTAATAGCTGCCCGAGCTATTGTCATCAGAAAACCACAGGGCCTCGTGAGTGGTACCCCGGTTTTCAAACTCCAGGGCCAGGATACGGCCTGCGCCGATGGTTTGTCCCTGATGGGTGTGGGTTTCGTAGATGACGCGGAAACGATCTTCTTTGCGCAAATCCTTGATGAAGTCTATTTTGCTGCTCAGGACCTCGGCGATTTGCGTGGCCACGGAATCCGGGATGCCGGCCTTGTCTGTGGCGCCGAATAGTGAGTTGGTGATCACCCCCTCAGCCATCTGAATCTCGGTGTCAGCTGCCAGGGTATGCTCCTGCGCTACAAACCCGTCCCCCTCATCAGGTGTTACCTCAAGCCAGCGAGTGACGACTATGCCGTCCTCCTTGTCAGCGGGGGTGTGGTTATAGCGTAGCCAATTAAGCTTGTTATCAGCGTCGAGGGAGACTTGTATCGTGCGCCCGGGGTAGAGTTTGTAAATGGAGCGTGCGGCTTCCTCGTAGGTGAGAAAGTGTTGTAATCCGGGCTCATCGACCTCGAGGCGTTTGAGTATGGCAGCCAGGGTATCGCCCTGGCGGATGCTGGTTTGATGGACGTAGGGCTCGGATTTGCTTTGTAACGCTTTGATAGTAGGGGCTTTTAAAATCTCGCTGGTATGGTAGATTTCAGGGGTGGGATTCTGGGCGGGCGGGACCACAGCGATGGCTCCAGCGCCTACAAATAGGCCGAGTGCGATGGTCAGGAGGGTTTTCTGGACAATTTTTGACCGTTTTTTAGGGGTCGTAGTGGGTTGCTTGGATAGTTTATTTTTAGTCATAACGGCTAAAAAGTGGCTCTGAGTCGGGTAAAGGTTGGGTTAAAAGCAGGTGGTATTTTCTTTTGGGCAACCAGCCACCAAAACAAGGGCTTGGACACGTCAAAGCCCTGTGCGCAAATATGTTTTGAGCTAGAAACAAGAAAAAAAGCGAGCATTTTGCCTTTCTACGTGCAAAATATGCTCTAGCAAGTTATCCTAACGCATTCAGAGGAATTTTTCGAGTCTTTTTGTGTTACATTTGTCAGGTTGAATATGTCGTCATCAGAAGCCCCACTATCTGATGCTGTGCGTGCTGATTTGGAGATTGTCAAAAGAGGCTGCGATGAGCTCATCGTCGAGTCAGATTTTGCCCAAAAATTGGCCCGCAGCCATCAAACAGGCACCCCTTTGACCATCAAGCTTGGGCTCGATCCCACGGCTCCGGATATCCATTTGGGTCATACGGTGGTGCTTAACAAAATGCGCCAGCTGCAGGATCTGGGGCATGTGGTTGTTTTTCTTATCGGGGATTTCACCTCTACCATTGGGGATCCCAGTGGCCGGGATACGACCCGTCCGCCTCTGACACGTGAGGAGATCAAGACCAACGCACAGACCTACTATGAGCAAGCCAGCTTGGTGCTGGATCCGGAAAAAACCGTGGTGCGCTATAACTCCGAGTGGTGCGATGCCCTGGGTGCCCGTGGCCTGATTCAGCTAGCATCACGTTATACCGTGGCGCGGATGCTGGAGCGGGATGATTTTACCAAGCGCTACCAGCAGCATTTGCCCATCGCCGTTCACGAGTTTTTATATCCTTTGTTACAGGGTTATGATTCGGTGCAGCTCAAGGCTGATCTCGAGCTCGGGGGGACGGATCAAAAGTTTAATCTGCTGGTGGGTCGCGAGCTGCAAAAGGAGTATGGACAGGAGCCGCAGTGCATCATGACCATGCCTTTGCTCGAGGGGCTGGATGGGCACGAGAAAATGTCCAAATCCCGGGGCAATTATATAGGAGTGGCCGAGGATCCGGACAGCATGTTTGGCAAGCTCATGTCCATTTCCGATGATTTGATGTGGCGTTATTTTGAGCTTTTGTCTTTCCGTTCCTTGTTGGATATCGAGCAGCTACGCGCAGCAGTTGCAAGCGGACGCAACCCGCGGGACGTCAAGGTAGAGCTTGCCCAGGAGATAGTGACCCGCTTTCATAGTGCGCAGGCAGCCACCAAGGCGCTTGAGCGTTTTGAGGCGCAGTTCCGTCACGGGGCCATCCCGGAGGATATGCCTGAGCTGGATTTGGGTCCGGCCCCCCGCAATATTGTCCATGTCCTGCGTGATTCTGGCCTGGTTTCCTCGGGAAGCGAGGCGCAGCGTAATATCGCCCAGCGAGGCGTGCGCGTGGATGGGGTGCGCGTAGAGGATCGTAGCCTGGAACTTACGGCGGGGACTTATATCCTGCAGGTTGGTAAAAGACGCTTCGCACGGGTTACACTAACCTGAGCGTGTTTTCAAAGCGCTTTTCTTTGGCACAAAAAGGAGTAAAGCATGAAATTACACAGTGATTCCTTTACGCACGAGGGCAAGATACCCGAGCAGCTGGCATTTTGCCGGCCCGACCCCGATACCCGTGTGACCTTGGGAGGTAATACCAACCCTCATCTGGCCTGGTCCGAGGTGCCTGATGCCGTGCGCTCCTTCGTTGTGTTGTGTGTTGACCCGGATGTGCCCACTGTGGCTGATGATATCAACCAGGAGGACCGGGAGGTTCCTGCTGATTTGGTGCGTACGGATTTTTATCACTGGGTGCTGGTGGATTTGCCCGCTGATACCCGGGAGGTTGCCGAGGGGTCTTATTCCAACGGCGTCACCCCGCGCGGCAAGGCCGGGCCGCTGGCTTTGGATAACACCCGCCAGGGCCTGAACGACTACACCAACTTTTTTGCCCATGACCGTGATATGAGCGGTGATTATTTTGGCTATGACGGCCCTTGCCCGCCCTGGAATGATGCCTTGGTGCATCGCTATATCTTTACTGTTTATGCGCTGGATATAGACGAGGTACCGGTGGAGGGCAAATTTACCGGCCACGATGTCAAAAAAGCCATTGAGGGTCATATCCTGGCTGAGGCTTCCATCATGGGTACCTATACGCTTAACCCACGCTTGCTTAAGGAGCAGGGATAAGCTTGAATTGTTAGCCTAATCACAGGATACAGGCTAAAATAACCAGTCTTTTTAAGCTTTCCTCATATTAGTTAGGATCATTCATGTTTGACCGTTCTCATACCCTAGATAAGGCTGACCCGGAGATTTGGGCAGCCATTGAAAAAGAAGATACCCGCCAGGAACAGCACATCGAGCTGATTGCCTCGGAAAACTATGCCAGCCCGGCGGTCATGCAGGCGCAGGGCACTCAGCTCACCAACAAGTATGCCGAGGGCTACCCCGGCAGACGTTATTATGGGGGCTGTGAGTATGTGGATATCATTGAGCAACTGGCCATTGATCGACTCAAGGAGTTGTTTGGTGCTGAGGCGGCTAATGTGCAGCCTAACTCGGGCTCACAGGCCAACCAGGCAGTCTATCTGGCTACCCTCAAACCCGGTGACACGGTACTAGGGATGAGTTTGGCCGAGGGCGGGCACCTGACCCATGGTTCGCCGGTCAATGCCTCGGGTATTTTGTATAATTTTGTTTCCTATGGCCTCGATGAAAACGAGGAGCTGGACTACGAGGCCCTCGAGCGTCTGGCCAAGGAGCACAAGCCAAAGCTTATCGTCGGCGGTGCTTCTGCCTATTCCCTGCATATTGATTTTGAGCGCATGGCAAAAATCGCCCATGATAACGGGGCGCTCTTTATGGTGGATATTGCGCATTATGCTGGCCTGGTTGCTGGTGGTGCCTATCCCAATCCCGTACCTTATGCCGATTTTGTCACCTCGACCACACATAAATCCCTGCGCGGACCGCGTGGTGGTGTCATCATGATGAAACCCGAGTACGAGCGGGCCATCAACTCGGCCATTTTCCCGGGGATTCAGGGGGGACCACTGATGCATGTCATAGCAGCCAAGGCCGTTGCCTTCAAGGAGGCTCTTGAGCCTGGCTTCAAGGATTACGCCCAGCAGGTCGTCAAAAACGCCGATGCCTTGGCCAAGGGTCTGGCTTCGCGTGGTTTGCGCATTGTCTCCGGGCGCACCGAGAGTCATGTAATGCTGGTGGATTTGCGTAGCAAAAACATTACCGGCAAGGATGCTGAGGAGGCCTTGGGCAAGGCTCATATCACGGTCAACAAAAATGCCATCCCCAACGATCCGGAGTCTCCTTTCGTGACCAGTGGCGTGCGTTTGGGTACGCCTGCAGTAACCACGCGCGGCTTCAAGGAAGCCGAGTGTGAGCTGACTGCCCATTTAATCGCAGATGTGCTCGATGATCCTTTCAATGAGGATAATCTGGCTCAGGTGCGGGCACGGGTCAATGAGCTGACAGCTCGTTTGCCAGTGTATAGCCCTGTAAAATAGGCGAGCCGGAAAAGGGCTCGTAATATGGTATGAAATGTCCATTTTGCAATCATGCAGAAACTCAGGTTGTAGATTCACGAGTCCTTGAGGAGGGCGACGCCATTCGGCGTCGCCGTCGTTGTCAGTTATGTGACAGACGCTTTACTACTTATGAGCGTGCTGAGCTGATGATGCCGACTGTTGTCAAGCGTGACGGCAGTCGTATGAGCTTTGATCCGGGTCGGGTGCGTGCGAGCATGGAGCTAGCCCTGCGCAAGCGCACCGTACCCAGTCAGGAGGTGGATGCGGCGATTGAGCGCATCCGCGAGAGCATCCTGCTCTCGGGTGAGCGTGAAATCAACACCGAGGAAATCGGTGACCGGGTCATGGCCGAGCTGTTAAAGCTCGATCAGGTGGCCTACATACGCTTTGCCTCTGTGTACAAAAGCTTTAACGACATTGATGAGTTCGTACAAGCCATCCACGAGATGCAGGCAGGTACGCCCTCTGCCTCCTGCAGCGATGAGCGTGAATAATCACTTGCCCTGCGGGGTGACGCCGGTTTTGGATGATGTCCATTGGATGCGGCAGGCCTTGCAATGTGCTGAGCGTTCCTTGTATTTGAGTGCGCCCAATCCCCGGGTGGGCTGCGTCATTGTTCAGGACCAGGTATTGCTGGCCAGTGGTTTTACCCAGCGTGTGGGGCAGGCGCATGCGGAAATCATGGCATTGGAGCAGGCACAGGCCCTGGGATTTCAGGACCTGAGCCAAAGCACCTTTTATGTCAGCCTGGAGCCTTGCAGCCATCATGGCCGTACCCGGCCTTGTGTCGATGAGATAATTCGTGTCCGCCCCAAGCGTGTCGTGATCGCCATGCCGGACCCCAATCCACAGGTTTCCGGGCGCGGGATAGAGCGCTTGCGTGCTGCAGGTATTGAGGTCGTTGTGGGGGTGCTGCTTGAGCAGGCAGCCTGGCTTAATGTCGGGTTTGTCTCTCGTATGCTTAGCGGTCGGCCTTGGTTATGGCTTAAAATTGCCAGCTCCATGGATGGTTATACTGCGCTCGAGGATGGGCGCTCACAATGGATTACGGGCGCAGCAGCCCGGGAGCGGGGCCACGAGTGGCGGGCACGCAGTGATTTGATTGTGACCGGCTCAGGCACCATCCGGGCGGATAATCCGCTTTTGAATGTACGGGCAGTGCCAACAGTGCGGCCACCACTGCGTGGTGTTTTTGATGGGCAGCTCAGACTATCCCCTGCTTTGCGGTTTTTCCAGCAACAGCCCGTAATGGTTTGGGCTTGTGAGGGGGTGGATCCCGCACATGTTGCAGCCTTTGAGGCCCAGGGAGTTTATGTGCGTTTGTTGCCTGCCAACCAAAATGGGAAGGTCGATTTACAGGCTTGGTTAGCATGGCTGGGTCAACAGGAATTCAATGAAATCCATGTAGAGGCCGGAGCGCAGCTCAATGGCGCATTATTGCAGGCTGGTCTGGTCGATCAGGTAGTTGGCTATGTAGCGCCCACCTATCTGATGCAGGGTCGGCCTGCCATTGACGGCAGCGCACCCGTAGATTTGGACGCTGCCTGGCGTCTGAATGTTATCGAGTGCCAAAAAATTGGTGCTGATGTGGAGCTGCTGATGCGCAATGAGGCGCGTTGGCAACAGTTACTGAACCAACTGATAGAACAGACAGAGCGGTTATAAAATGTTTACAGGAATTGTACGAGCCGTGGGCGAGATTACGGCAGCCGAGCCCATTGACAAGCATGATCCCGATGCCGGCCTGCGCCTGACCATTGACGCAGGAGATTTTGTGCTCGATGAGGTGCAGGAGGGGGATTCTATTGCTATTCAGGGGGCCTGTATGACGGTATTGAATCATGACGGGCAAACATTTCAGGTGGATATATCCCGTGAGAGCTTGTCGTGCACTGTCGGACTGGATAGTCTGGGGCCTGTTAACCTTGAGGGGGCAATGCGTCTGGGGGATACCCTCGATGGACATGTAGTGCTTGGGCATGTGGATGGGGTGGGTAAAATCACCCGCTTTGAGCCGGTAGGTGAATCATTTTTGCTTGCCGTACTTGCGCCCAGGGACTGTGCCAAATACCTGGCCTTCAAGGGCTCTATCACCATCAATGGTGTGAGCCTGACCATCAACAGCGTGACTGACAAAGAGGATGGCTGTGAGGTTGAGATTAACCTCATCCCTCATACCGTGGCGGCGACTACCTTTCAGTATGCTGAGCCCGGGCAACGGGTCAACATCGAGGTAGACATGATGGCCCGTTATGTAGCGCGCATGCTCTCGCAATTAGAGACTTGAGCTTTACCCTATAAAAGGGTACAATTTTCGCTTGCTTTGGATAGGTGGCCGAGTGGTTGAAGGCGCACGCCTGGAAAGCGTGTATACGTTCATAGCGTATCGAGGGTTCGAATCCCTCCCTGTCCGCCAAGATTATCAAAGACCCGCACCTACCCAGGTTTGCGGGTTTTTTTGTATGGGTGTTAGGCTAAGCGCTGCAAATTACTTAACGCGTTAACAGTTCTGCGCTACACTCCTTAAAGCTACAATCTGTTTATATGATTAATTTGAGGCCTGCCAAATGATTATCAATGAAGCAACAGCAAAAGAAATTGCCCGCAAGCTCGAAGACAGCGAGAAAAGCCGCAGCCAGATGCAGCAAATCTCGCAGCAGTTTCCCGAGATGACGATTGCGGACTCCTACGCCGTGCAAAAAGCCTGGGTCGAGCTCAAGCAGGAAAAAGGACATGCAATCTGGGGCCACAAGGTCGGTTTGACCTCAAGGGCCATGCAGCTCTCATCGAATATTGATGAGCCTGATTATGGTGTTCTGTTTGATTATATGTTTTATCAGGATGGGGCGGCCTTGCCGATCGAGAATTTCATCGTGCCCCGCATCGAGGTGGAGCTCGCCTTTATTTTGAAAAAAGATTTACAAGGCCCAAATGTGACGGTTGCCGATGTTTATGATGCCACTGCCTATGTGCAGCCGGCGCTCGAGGTGATTGATGCCCGCTTTCAGCAGGTGTGCCCACAAACTGGTGTCACCCGCAAGGTGCTGGACACCATTGCCGATAATGCAGCCAATGCCGGGGTGGTTTTGGGAGGGCGCCCAGTGACAGTGGATTCTTTTGATATCCGCTGGGCGGGCTGTATCTTGAGCAGAAATGCCCAAATAGAGGAAACCGGGTTGGCCGCCGGTGTAATGAATCATCCGGCTAACGGGATTGTGTGGCTGGCAAACAAACTCGCCGAGCATGACGTCAAGTTAAAGGCCGGGCAGGTAATTTTATCAGGTTCCTTTACACGCCCGGTCAGTGGTCAGGTAGGGGACATATTTCATGCTGATTACGGGCCCTTGGGTACCATCCAATGCAGATTTGTCCAGGGAGCATAAAGATGACGATTACAAACGCCTTTAAAGCGGCCTTGCAGGCTCACCAGGCTCAGGTGGGTCTGTGGGTGGGGACAGCCAGCGCTTATACCACCGAGATATGTGCCAGCGTTGGTTATGACTGGCTGCTGCTCGATGGGGAGCACGCCCCAACAAGCGTACCTTTGGTGCTCTCGCAATTACAGGCTCTAGCAGGCTACCCTGAGGTCGCGCCGGTAGTGCGGCCCGCCTGGAATGACCCGGTGCTTTTCAAGCAATTACTGGATGTGGGGGCGCAGAACTTTCTTGTGCCCATGATACAAACAGCTACCGAGGCACAGGCTGCAGTACAGGCACTACGTTATCCTCCACAGGGAAACCGGGGGGTCGGGACGGCCCTGGCCCGGGCTGCCCGGTGGGGAGCAATACCGGATTATTTGCAACTGGCCAACGAGCAAATCTGTTTGTTGTGTCAGGTGGAAACAGTGCAGGGCTTGGAGCAACTTGAGGAAATTGTCCAGGTAGAAGGGGTCGATGGAGTATTTATCGGCCCGGCAGATCTGGCGGCCAGCATGGGGCACATCGGTAATGCGGCACATCCCGAGGTAGTTGCGGCCATCGAGGGAGCTATCCGTACAATCGTGGCGGCAGGCAAGGCCCCGGGGATATTGCAAACTCATGTAGAAACTGCACAGCATTATTTGTCCCTGGGGGCATTATTTGTCGCCGTTGGGGTGGATACGGTCTTGCTGCGCCAGGGGGCGCATAACCTGCTGACCCAATTCAAGGAGGGAGTGGGCGTGCAGGGAGTCAAGCCAGGGCAGGCGTATTAACCGGTAATTTTTAGCACAAGAAAGGTCTATGACAGTTATTAATAAAAATGATCTGCTGCTTTCCATCGAGCAGGCTCTGCAGTACATCAGCTACTATCATCCAGCGGACTTCATTGAGCATTTGCACGCAGCCTATGTGCGTGAACAAAGCCCTGCAGCCAGGGATGCCATGGGGCAGGTGCTCGCAAGCTCGAGGATGTCGGCATTAGGCAAGCGCCCCTTGTGCCAGGATACGGGTATTGTCAAT
>DATGTB010000157.1:0-2446 GCA_035302065.1 Paenalcaligenes sp.
TGCTGTCACAGTCAATCCCTACATGGGGCTGGATAGCCTCGAACCCTTTTTGCAATGGCGTGACAAGGGGGTTTTCATACTCTGTCGCACCTCCAATCCTGGCGGTTCGGACCTGCAGTTCTTGACCCTCGACAATGGCCAACCCCTGTATCTGTATTTGGCTGAGCTTATCGCCACTCAATGGGATCAACACCAGCAGTGCGGCCTGGTGGTTGGGGCAACCTACCCGGATGAAATACGTGCAGTCCGGGCAGTGGTGGGCGATAGGCCCCTTTTGATTCCCGGTATCGGCGCCCAGGGGGGCAATATCGAGCAGACGGTCGCAGCAGGCGCTGACCAGGCACAACAGGGCATGCTGATCAACTCCTCACGAGCAATTTTGTACGCCAGCCAGGGGGAGGATTGGTTGCAGGCGGCCACTCAGGTCGCACGAGATACCCAAAGGGCCATCAATGTCGCCCGAGCACAGGCCCGCCCACTGGAGCAGCGCTAATCATCCGCTGCCGGCTCCAGACGCGCTATCAGGGTGTCCAGCACATAGGATACAGACTGCTCCCTGATTTGCTCTCTGGAGCCGTTAAAATGCTGCGTATGGGCATCGCTATGCACCCCGCCACTATCCAGACGCTGGGCAAAAGCAAAGCAAACCATGCCTACGGGCTTGGCCTCACTGCCCCCGTCCGGACCAGCCACCCCGGTAATGGACACCCCAAAATCCACCTGTGGCAGGCGCTGTAACAAGCCATTAACCATCTCCAGTGCTGTCTCTTCGCTGACCGCACCATAGCGTTTTAATGTCTCGGCAGACACACCCAAATCATTTTGCTTGGCGGCATTGCTATAGGTGACATAGGCAGCCTCAAACCACTGACTTGAACCCGCTACCGAAGTAAAGGTGGCAGCCAGCAGCCCCCCTGTACAGGACTCCGCACCTGCGATGCGCGCGCCAATATGTTGCAGACGCAGCCCGAGCTGCTTGACCTTATAGGACTCCCTCATTGGTATCGTATCCTTTATTGAATCCCAAACGCTGCCACAAGGTAATAAATCACCCAAACCCCAAGCAAAGCATAAAACGCCGCCAAGATATCATCAACCATCACCCCTACCCCACCTTTTAGCTGCCTGTCTACTTGTCGGATGGGCGCAGGTTTGGCAATATCAAAAAAACGAAACAACACAAAGGCAACTACCTGCCAGGCAAAAGCAGCCGGAATACAGGCCAACACCAATAAAAAGGCAACCCATTCATCCCAATTGATGCCGCTGTGATCCTCGATTCCTATTTCACGGCCCACCCGATCGCAAAGCCAGCAACCAAAAACAAAGCTCACAATAATTAAAATTGCCAACGCACTGCCAGGGAGGTTTTGCAAACCCAATAGCCACATGCCCCAGGCCAAAACGGTCCCCCAAGTGCCCGGACCCGGGCGCAAAAGACCGGTCCCCAACCCAAAGGCCAACCATCGCCATAGCGAGCAAAAGACCCAGCGCACAGGTGGGAAATCACGTTTGGAATGAGCAGTAAAATCCATGAACTACCTAAGAAAAGTGGTCAAAACCCTCAAACACCGAGTCAATGGGCGACCCATCAGCGCCATAAACAGTCAATACATCGCCGCGGGTAATGACGCCGACGCGCTCTACAGCAACTCCGGCTTTACGGGCGCTATCCAACACGTAGGCGCGACTGCCCTGCGGCGCCGTAAAGCAAAGCTCAAATTCATCGCCGCCGGTCAGGGCGGCCTCCATCTGTTGCGTCTGGCTGCACTGCTCAAGCGCATCATGCAAGGGCAGCCGGTCAAAGAACAACTCGGCACCGCACTGACTGGCCTGCAAGATATGACCCAGGTCCTGCACCAGACCATCTGATATATCGATGGCCGCATGCGCATGGCCAATGAGCTCGGGCGCCCACTGATAAGGCGGAACGGGACGTTGCAACCGCGGCAAGACCTGCGCCAGAACCTGCTCATCACGAGGCCAACGCCCGGCGAGCATTTGTAGTGCTGTAAATGGTCCGCCTAAAGCGCCAGTGACCCAAATATCATCCTCGGGCAAGGCCCGGTTGCGTAGCAGGGCCTGAGCAATAGGCACCTCACCCAACACCGTCACCGTCATGCTAATGCCCTGTACACTGCGGGTGGTATCCCCGCCAATGAGCAGGCAATCCGCAGCCTGTGCGAGGGCTAAAAAGCCCGCACTGAACTGCTCCAGCCACTGTATATCAACTGCAGGCAAAGACAGGGCCAACAAACAACCCCGCGGACGCGCCCCGACCGCACTCAGATCGGACAAGTTGACAGCCAGCGCCTTATGGCCCAAGTCCTCGGGATCGGTATCTGCATAAAAATGACGTCCCTCTATCAAGGTATCGGTGCTGACCGCCAGCTGAAATCCGGGCTGTACTGAAAATATGCCGCAATCATCTCCCACCCCTACCGTG
>DATGTB010000158.1:0-3433 GCA_035302065.1 Paenalcaligenes sp.
CTGGCTATAGGGATGCTTGGCCGGGCTCCAAGTCTGGCTTTTATAGTAATGGGTTTCTACTATTTGTCCCTTGTGCATGACGAGGATGCGATCAGCGATGTAACGCACAACAGCCAAATCATGTGAAATGAAAAGGTAAGCGAGGTCGAATTCATGTTTGAGCTCGATAAAGAGATTGAGGATTTGCTCCTGTACCGACACGTCCAGGGCCGATACAGGTTCATCACATATCAACAGACGAGGTTTGAGGAGCAGGCAACGGGCAATGGCAATCCGTTGTCGTTGTCCACCTGAAAACTCATAAGGATAGCGTTTAAGGGCGTGTGCAGGTAGTCGTACGGCATCGAGCAGGGACAGTGACTGTTGTTCACGGGCCTGTGCCGATCGCTGTGGGAAATGCAATCTTTGTAGCCGGTCAAATAATCTGCCGATGGTCCACCGTGGATTGAGTGAGCCATAGGGATCCTGAAAGACCATTTGTATCTGCTGTCGGAGTGCCGGTGTCTCCTTGTACTGAGCTGCGGTGACTGGCTGACCGGAAAAGACAATGCTACCACCGTCAGAGTGCTGTAAACCCATGATAATTCGGCTAAGCGTTGATTTTCCACAGCCTGATTCACCGACCAGGCCGACAGTTTCATTAGGCTGGATTTGCAGGCTGAGATTGTCGATGGCGGTATGGCGTTGTGCACCGCTACCAAAGGACTTATGCAGGTTTTTGACCTCCAGCAGCGGGGATGTCGAGTTCTTTATCCTCTGCTTTTGGTCAATAGGCTGCTCATGATCTTGATAGTGTAAATTGGCATCAATGGGTAAAGAGGCGCGAATCAGGGTGCTTGTGTAAGGGTGGGCGGGGGCGCTTAACACTTCCTGGGTCAGGCCGCTTTCCTGTACCTGTCCCGATCGCATAATGAGCAGGTGGTCCGCATACTCATTGACCACTGCCAAATCGTGACTAATCAACAAGACGGCCATATTGAGCTCAGTTTGCAGCGTTTTGAGCAGCTCAAGGATGTGTTTTTGAGTGGTTACGTCCAGGGCAGTGGTGGGTTCATCAGCGATGAGCAGTTTGGGCGAGCAGGCAATGGCCATGGCAATCATGACACGTTGCCTCTGCCCGCCGGAGAGCTCATGTGGATAGCGCCGCTGCAGTTCCTCAGCCCGGGGCAGACCGACTCGCTGCAAGAGCTCTGTAATCTGTAGTACGCGCTGCCTTCTGGGTAGGGTGGTATGGGTGCGCAGCACTTCATCGATTTGTGCTTGCACACTCAAGACCGGATTGAGACTGCTTAAAGGCTCCTGAAAAACCACACCTATTTCTTTTCCCTGATAACGCCGTAGCTGTCTGCGATTGAGTTCAAGAAGATTTTCATTTTCAAATATCACTTTGCCTGTCACACGGGCATTAGTGGGTAATAACCCGGCGATGGCCATGGCGATGGAGGTCTTGCCACAACCAGATTCCCCTGCCAGGGCCAGGGTTTGACCACGCTGTAGCGTAAAGCTCAGGGGATGGACCACCTGCTGTGTGCCATAGGCAATAGTGAGATCATCTACCGTTAAGAGCGTGCTCATCAGTGATTCCGATATTGGGGATTAAGTTGATCGTTGAGTGCATCTCCCAAACTATTAAAAGCCAGAACCGTTACCGCGATGGCGGTGCCCGGGAGAGCAGTGAGATACCAGGCCGAGCTGAGCTGATCACGCCCGGAGCTAATCATGGCCCCCCAGCTGGCAATGTTTGGATCGCCCAGCCCAAGAAAGGCCAAGCTCGACTCCATCAAAATGGCATGTGCAATGAGTATGGAGCTGGTGACAATGAGACTGGGCAGGGCGTTAGGCAGGATTTCGAAAAACATGATGTGGCGCTGCGAAAACCCTGCGCTCTGTGCAGCAAGCACAAACTCCAGGTTTTTAATGCGCCGAAATTCGGCACGTGTCAGACGGGCGATTTCAGGCCAGCAAGCCAGGCCAATAGCGATCAGAATTGTCATCATGCTGGGCCTGAAAATTGTTACCAGGACAATGACGAGCAAAAAAGCTGGCACAGTCTGAAAGACCTCGATCAGCCATAACAGTGCTTTTTCCACGCGGCCATTGTAATAACCCGCCAGCATCCCGATACTCATGCCCAGGCTCAGGCTGATTGCGGCAGCCCCTATGCCGATAAATAATGATGCACGGGCACCATACAGCAGCCCGGCCCACACATCCCGGCCCATGGAGTCCGTGCCCAGCGGGTGCAGGGCGTCAACACCAGGCCTCAAGAGGGGCATGCCCACCATATCCAGAGGATCATGGCCACTTAGCAGAGGCGCAAATAAAGTGCCAAGCAGCACCATGAGCAAAAGTGCACCACCTTTGAATTGCCACAATAACTGCAGGCCTTGTGAGAGGCCGCGGTACAGTAGTTTTGCCAGGTTAATCCCGTGCGCAGGAGTTTGATAAGAAGTATCCAGGGTATTCATGAGACGTCCGTTGAGTGGGCATTTTGTACCGGTTGTTGTGGGCGGATACGAGGATCCAGCCATTGCTGTAAAACATCGACCAGGATGTTGACGACGACAACCACCAAGGAAGAAAAAAGCAAGATACCGAGCAAAAGTTGGAAATCCCGAGTCATGACGGCTTGCAAGGTCAGCCGCCCCAGGCCGGGCCAGGCAAAGACGGTTTCGGTGACTGCGGCACCACCAAAAAGGGCAGCAAAATGCAATCCTGCGATAGTGGATATCGGGATGAGTGCATTGCGCAGACGGTGCATCAGTGTAATTCGATGCGGATGCAATCCTTTGGCATAGGCCGTGCGGATATAGTCCTGATTTTCCACCTCCAGCAAGTTGGCACGCGTCAGACGGGCATAGACCGCAATAAAAAAGGTAGCGACTGTGAGTACGGGTAATACCGCATGGACGAGCCGGTCTTGCAGCCACTGATAGCCCTGTAGCTGCTCATCTATGCTCGCATGACCCATGGCAGGTAACCAGCCAAGTTGAATGGAAAAAACATAGATAAACAATAGTCCCAACCAAAACCCCGGGGTGGAGTACAGCAATAAATTGACTAATGAAAGGAGTCGATCAGGCATACGGTTATGCCAGCGGGCCATGAGTACACCCAGACCAAGTCCCAAAACAATGGCAATGCTCAAACCGCTGAGCACCAAAAACAAGCTATTGGGTAGCCGGGCCAAAATCAGATCCAGCACGGGCTCGTTAAAACGCGGAGAAAATCCAAGATTGCCTTGGGCTAGCTGCCCCAGATAATGTCCCAGGCGGTGCCATATGCTACCGCCCAGCCCATAGGCATCGCGCAGGGCTTGCATGCTTTCGGCCGAGGCGCCGCCAGATTCGGCGGCGATGATATCCACGACATCGCCCGGGATTAATTCCAGCAATAAAAAATTAATCAGCAAAATGCCGCAGATCGTGGGCCC
>DATGTB010000159.1:0-3853 GCA_035302065.1 Paenalcaligenes sp.
ATCGCAGCCACAATAAAGATGATGGCAGCGCTGAGATCGCGTGCGGTCTCTGATAACCAGCTTTCCGGTAAAAAGTACAGCAACAGGAACAGCGGGATCACGATAATGCGTAACCAGGTCAAAGCAATAGGAAAATTAAAAGGCATAATGATTACCACTATTTAACGCAAGGCGTAATAAATACGTTCAGCCATGGCGTGAGAGATCCCCTCGACAGAAGACAAATCCTTGATGCTGGCATTAGACACGCCGGAAAACCCACCAAAACGTGCCAGCAAACGTTGCCTTCTTTTAGGCCCGACTCCGGGAATATCCTCAAGCTGGGATACATTGCGCTGCCGGGCACGGCGCGCGCGCATCCCGGTAATTGCAAATCGATGCGCTTCGTCCCGGATTTCAGCAATCAGCAACATGGCCGGGCTATGGCCGCCCAACACCCTGGGCTCTGACCCGTCGACAAAAAACAAGGTTTCCAATCCTGTCTGTCGCTCTTGCCCCTGAGCCACTCCCACTAGTATACGTGGGTCCAGGCCCAGTGTTTCAAAAACTTCCTTAGCTACATTCAACTGCCCCTTGCCTCCGTCTATCAACACCACATGGGGTAACTCCTGACCCTGCTCAACCACACGCTCATAGCGTCGTCGCAACACCTGCCGCATCGCAGCATAATCATCCCCGGGCTGAATACCGACGATATTAAAGCGCCTGTATAACGCAGGCTGCATTGCACAGTCCGTATACACCACACAGGCTGCCTGAGTCGCCTCCCCGGAAGTGTGGCTAATATCAAAGCACTCTACCCTGAGAGACTGCACCTCCGATTCATCCAAGGCCACCCCCAGGGTTTCTATCAGGGCCAGTGCGCGCTCGGTACGTGAGAGAGACTCGCTCAAATGGCGCTCCAGAGCCAAACGGGCATTGAGCTCCGCCTGCTTTAGCCACTCACGGCGTATCCCTTGAGGCTGAGTGACCACCCGCACACTCTTGCCCTGCTGCTCCTCAAGCAAACGTATCACCCCTTGACGGTCTGGTGATGCGGAGCAAATCAGCAAGGTAGGCAAGGGCCGTTCGATATAGTGTTGCGCGATAAAAGCATTTAACACCTCCTCTGCGCTTTGTTCCTCAGTTTGTCGAGGGAAAAAAGCCCGATCTCCCAAATGCCGTCCGGCACGCACCATGGCCAAATTGACACAAAACCGCTGCCCCTGTTGTGCTATGACAAGAATGTCAGCATCAATAGGGTTTTGCTCCTCCATGCTTTGCTGGTGCAGTACTGTGGAGAGCGCTTTCATCTGATCGCGATATACCGCCGCCTGCTCAAAATCCAAATCCTTGGAGGCAACCTGCATTTTTCCCTCGATTTCAGTCAATATATCTGTGGTGTGTCCCTCCAAAAAGCGCGTGGCACGTTCCACATCAGCACCATACTCTTCAAGCGAGATGGCGCCCACACAGGGCGCCGAACAGCGTTTAATTTGGTAAAGCAAACAAGGGCGGGAGCGGTTGGCATAAACCCCATCCTCGCAGGTACGCAGCCTGAACACACGCTGCAGGATTTGCAGTGTTTCCCGGACCGCCCAGGCATTGGGATACGGACCAAAATACTTTCCCCCCTTGTGGGTGGCACCACGGTAATAAGCAATACGGGGCGCTTCATGGGCAGAAATTTGCAGATAGGGGTACGACTTGTCATCCCGAAACAAAATGTTGTAACGCGGTTGGAGTTGTTTGATTAAATTATGCTCCAACAGCAAGGCCTCCGCCTCACTATGAGTCACTGTCACCTCAACCCGGGCTATTTGCGCCACCATATGCGCAATCCGCGGCCCATGACGGGCACCCTTGAAATAAGAGCTGACGCGCTTTTTCAGATCCCGCGCCTTGCCTACATAAAGCACTTGCCCATCCTGGGCCAAGTGCCGATAGACTCCGGGCAAATTAGGAAGCTGCTGCAGAAAAGAATTGATGTCGAAGTTCCTGGGCATGACGATATGCTTCATCCTGCTGTAATTCATCCCACGTCAGGGAAAACGGATTGGGCTTCAAGGCATCGATGCGCGCCTGTGAATCGGCAGGCACCTCATAGGACAGATGCTCCAATAGCTCATCTGCCCACTGCGGGCGATTGCATACCAAAACCATATCACAACCCGCCCCTAAAGCAGCCAGTGCCCGTTGTGTAATGCCCCCGGCCACAGCCGCACCTTCCATGCAAAGATCATCGGAAAAAATCACTCCGTTATAGGCCAGGGATTGGCGTAAAATGCGTTGCAACCACTGCGCAGAAAAGCCAGCCGGCTGATTATCGATCTCCGGATAGATGACATGAGCCGGCATAATGGCGGATAGCAAGGTGCCTCCCAGAAAACGATAGGGGGCCAAATCCTCATCAATTAATGCACGAATGTCCCGATCATCTACAGGGACCGCCACATGGGAATCCGCCTGCACCGCACCATGACCTGGAAAATGCTTGCCACAGGCGCCCATGCCAGCCTGATTCAAGCCATGGATCAAGGACTCAGCCAGGCGGGTAACAATCTCCGGATCACGATGAAATGCACGCGTACCAATAACGCTGCTCACCCCATAGTCCAAATCCAGTACGGGCGTAAAGCTCAGATCCACACCACAGGCACGCAGCTCAGTGGCCAAAATAAACCCAATCACCTGTGCAGCCTTGATCGCTTCTTCAGGCTCTTTGTCATATAGAGCACCCAACTCCTGCATGGCCGGCAGGTGGGTAAAGCCATCATCTTTAAATCGCTGTACACGCCCGCCCTCATGGTCAACTGCAATCAGCAACCCGGGCGCACGCAAAGCATTGATCTCGGCACAAAGCTCGATCAACTGTGCACGGCTTGTAAAATTACGGCTAAATAAAATCACCCCGCCCACCAAAGGGTGCATTAAACGTTGCTTTTCCTCAGCGCTGAGTTCTGTGCCCTCAATATCGACCAATACCGGCCCCAAAGGCATATTCGCTGACATAATCATCTCCTGTTAATTTCATCGGCCCAGTGTCTCTACAATGACGAACGCCATAACCAAATCAGACTCATCAGTAAGGCTAACATGAGCAGAACCAAACCTTTGCTCATACCACTGCTCAAGTTCAGCAGCCAATACCACCTGAGGTTTACCACTGGCAGCATTCAAGGTCTGCATCCGTGACCATGCCATGGGCATACGCATACCCAACCCAATGGCTTTGGAAAAAGCCTCCTTGGCTGCAAAACGGGTGGCGAGGTATCGCAAACCCCGTTGCTGGTGTCGCGTCAAACGACGCTCAAACACCTCCTGCTCCTGAGGCCCCAAAATACGCTGTACAAAACGCCAGCCAAAACGTTCATAAGTCGCCTGGATCCGGGAGATATAAGTGATATCTGTACCGATACCTGCAATGTGTTGTCTGCGCTCAAAAATACTCATAAGGAACGCTCGTCATAACTTGATAAAGTGCTCACGATAGTGCTTTAACTCAGCAATGGATTCATAGATGTCGGCCAGTGCTTCGTGTTTGCTTGCTTTCTTGAAGCTATTTGCCACCTCTGGTTTCCAGCGCACTGCGAGCTCCTTTAGTGTGCTAACATCCAGGTTCCTGTAATGAAAAAACTGCTCTAAACGGGGCATGTAGCGGTACATGAAACGCCGATCCTGCCCTACGGTATTGCCGCATAAAGGAGAAGTCTTTTCCTTGACGTGTTGCTGCAGAAATTCGATGAGCTGCGCTTCCGCCTGCTCCTCATTCAGGGTGGATTTTTTGACCTTGTCAATCAAACCGCTACGTCCATGCATGGACTGATTCCAGTCGTCCATCGCTGCCAGCAATTCATCACTTTGATGAATTACC
>DATGTB010000160.1:0-5950 GCA_035302065.1 Paenalcaligenes sp.
GTTGGCTTCCGTGGGCCGTTGGGCCGAGGCTGAGGCAGCGCTCAGCCGCATTGACAGGGCGCAATGGGATGCACCGATGCAGGCCTTGGCGCAGCGTATCCATGAAAACAAGATTTTGGAAACGGCACGGGCGCATTATGACGCAGGTGAGGTAAAGCAGGCCCTGCATACCCTGGAGCAAGCGCCTGAGCTGCTGTCGGCGCGCCTTTTGTTAGCCCAATGGTTGCTAGAGCAAGGTCAGGCCCAAGCGGCGATTGGGCACTATCAATATGTACTGGCCAAAGAAGGGCAGCTGGCGCCTAATGATTATCGCGGGCTGGCTCGGGCCTGGCAGATTGCTGGCGGTGAGCCACAGCAGGCGTTGGACTGGTATGCGCAAGGGATGGTCGGCGCCCGGTTGCTGGCTCCTGAAGCAATTAGTCCAAAACGGGATAATGCAGCCTTTACCCGCTCCATGCGTTTACAAGAAGATGATGATTGGTTGGCTTCCGGGTTGCGCAGGGAAGCACAGACACTGTACGAGCAGCAAAACCCCACCATCAAGGTACATAATGATCACTGGTGGCGCAGTGATGGCACAGACGGGATTTCCAAACTGCGCGCCAATACCACGATTGTGCAGCTGGAGCACCCCATTAAGCAAGGACGTGGGTTTATACGGGCAGACCATGTACGCATGCATGCGGGGACTTTGAAAACGAACAAAGACGGTGTGTATACGGGGGAGTTCGGCACCTGTGGTCAGGGGCAGGGCTGCAGCAAGGATCTTAAACAAAAGGCGTCGGGGACGAGCTTTGCGATTGGCTGGGAGGGTGAGAAAATTGCTTTTGATGTAGGTACGACTCCGCAGGGCTTTGCAGTCAAAAACTGGACTGGCGGGATCAGCTACAAAAATAAAATCGGTCCGGTCGGTTACCGACTCACTGCCTCAAGACGGCCCATGTCAAATTCATTGCTCTCTTTTGCAGGTGCCCGGGATCCACGCACGGGCAAGGTCTGGGGTGGGGTCGTAGCGACCGGAGTGGCTTTGAGTTTAAGTTGGGATGAGGGCAAGGAAAATGGGGTGTGGGCCGATTTGAGCGCTGACAAACTGACGGGCAAAAATGTTAAAAGCAACAAGCGGATTCGATTGATGGGCGGATATTACCGGCGGCTGATCAATCAATTAAATGAGGTGCTTTCGGTCGGTGTGAACCTGATGCAATGGCATTATCAAAGAGGCCTGGGCGATTACCATTTTGGTCAGGGGGGTTATTACAGTCCAAAACGCTACCAATCGGTGTCTATTCCCATCAGCTATGCCAAACGAACAGGAAACTGGTCCTTTCTGATACAGGGCAGTGGCTCCCTTTCCAGTGCCAAAAACCATGCGGGCAAGCGCAATACAGGTTTTGGCTATACCCTCAATACGGTGATTGAACGGCGCATCAATAAGCATTTGGTTTTAGGCGCAGGATTGGATTTGCAGCATAGTAAAGACTATGCACCGAGCCGGGGCATGTTGTATTTGCGTTATACCTTTGAGCCGTGGCAAGGCAGCATGCCGTTGCGATCCGAACCACTAACGCCTTATGCGGATTTTAAGTAAAAAAAGGCAAGTAAGAACCCATGGTAACAAGAGGAAAATATTTACGTTTAGTTAAGAATTTTTAATGCTACTTTATCTTTATGGTTATTCATTACCGCAAGGTTGAGCAGGTATAAGTTGAGGGTAGAGCGGTCGCTGCTCAGGGCCGCTTTGAGGAGGCAACTTTTCTACAAGGAGCGGTCATGAATCATATGGGTAGACGCCAATTCTTCAAAATTACCGGGGGAACGTTGGCGGGTTCCAGCATGGCTTTGCTTGGTATTGCCCCTGAGCCAGCGCAAGCGGCGGTCAGGCAATACAAATTAGCAAAAATGAAAGAGACCCGCAGCACCTGTCCTTATTGTTCAGTGGCATGCGGGGTTTTAATTTATACGCTAGGTGATGGCGCCAAAAATGCGGAACCAAGCGTCATGCACATAGAAGGAGACCACGACCACCCTGTCAACAGGGGGACCCTCTGTCCCAAGGGGGCGGGATTAGTGGATTTTATTCATAGCCCCAACCGACTCAAACAACCCGAATATAGAGCGCCAGGCTCTGATCGGTGGGAGCCCATTAGCTGGCAAGATGCTTTTGAGCGCATTGCCCGCTTGATGAAAGAAGACCGTGATGAAAACTTTGTGCGTCGTACAGAGGATGGCAAGCTGGTCAATCGCTGGATCACAACAGGAATGCTGGCTGCGTCAGCAAGCAGTAATGAGGTGGGCTATATCACTCACAAGGTGATTCGTAGCTTGGGCATACTGCCTTTTGATAATCAAGCTCGAGTATGACACGGACCAACGGTGGCAGGCCTTGCCCCAACATTTGGTCGCGGTGCCATGACCAACCACTGGGTTGATATAAAAAATGCAGATGTTGTCCTAATCATGGGAGGTAATGCGGCCGAGGCACATCCCTGTGGGTTCAAATGGGTTACTGAGGCAAAAGCGCATAATAATGCCAAGCTGATAGTCGTGGACCCCAGGTTCAATCGCTCGGCTTCGGTGGCGGATATTTATGCCCCCATACGCACGGGTACCGATATTGTATTTATCGGCGGGGTGATTAAATACCTGCTCGATAATGACAAAATCCAGCATGATTATGTGCGTAACTATACCGATCTGTCTTTCATCGTACGAGAGGATTTTGATTTCAGTGACGGGATATTTTCTGGCTATGATGCACAACAGCGCCGTTACGACAGACAGTCCTGGGACTATGAGCGCGATGAAGACGGCTATGTCAAATCTGATCCGGATTTAAGGCATCCACGCAGTGTCTATCAGTTATTAAAGCAGCACTATGCCAACCACACACCGGAGATGGTGCAGCGTGTCTGTGGTACGCCGGAGGACAAGTTTTTGCAGATATGCGAGCTTCTGGCTTCGACCTCTTCGCCTGACCGGGCCGGGACCATTTTGTATGCCCTGGGTTGGACGCAACATTCCATTGGCTCACAAATGATTCGTGCCGGGGCCATGATGCAATTGCTCTTGGGCAATATCGGCATCGTTGGTGGCGGGATGAATGCATTGCGTGGGCATTCCAACATACAAGGCTTGACTGATTTGGGCTTGATGTCTGATTTGCTTCCGGGCTATTTGACCTTGCCCAAGGAAGGAGAGCAGGATTTTGATCGGTATATTGAGGCACGCACGCAAAAGCCATTGCGTAAAAATCAACTGAGCTACTGGCAGAATTATAAAAAATTCCATGTCAGCCTGATGAAGGCCTGGTGGGGAGACCATGCCCGTGCCAGTAATAATTATGCCTTTGATTATTTGCCCAAGCTCGATAAGCCCTATGATATGTTGCAAACCTACGAGCTGATGGATCAGGGCAAGGTCAATGGCTATATCTGCCAGGGTTTTAATCCCTTGGCTGCAGCGCCCAACAAGGCCAAATTGATTAAAGGTTTTTCGCAACTCAAATATATGGTCATCATGGACCCGCTGGTGACGGAAACTTCCGAGTTTTGGCGTAACTTCGGTGAGCTTAACGACGTCGATAGTAGCCACATACAAACAGAAGTATTCCGCTTGCCGACCTCCTGTTTTGCCGAAGAAGACGGTACTTTGGTGAATTCCGGACGCTGGTTGCAGTGGCACTGGAAAGCGGCCGAACCACCGGGGCAGGCAAAGACCGATATCGAGATTATGGCCTTGCTATTTCAACATATTCGTCAGCTTTATGAGCAGGAGGGTGGTGTATTTGCTGAACCGATTTTAAATCTGTATTGGCCCTATGTAAATCCGACCCAGCCCTCGGCTGAGGAGTTGGCCAAGGAAATCAACGGCCGGGCACTCAAGGATTTATATGCAGCAGATGACCCGGATAAGCTGGTTCGCAAAGCGGGTGAGCAGCTGTCAAGCTTTGCAGAGATGAAAGATGATGGCAGCACACTGGGCGGCTGCTGGATCTATACCGGCTCGTGGACGCCGGCGGGCAATATGATGGCGCGGCGGGACAATAGTGACCCCACCGGGATTGGGCAAACACTCAATTGGGCCTGGTCTTGGCCTGCTAACCGACGTATTTTCTATAATCGGGCGTCTTGTGACCTGCAAGGCCGGCCTTTTGACCCTGATAGAGCGCTCATTTATTGGGATGGGCAAAAATGGACCGGGGCAGATGTACCCGACTTTAAAGTCGATGAGCCGCCGATGGATGGTATGGGGCCCTTTATCATGAACCCCGAAGGCGTGGCCAGGTTTTTTGCCCGTCAGGGATTGGCCGAAGGACCGTTCCCGGTGCACTATGAGCCTTTTGAAACGCCACTGGGCTATAACCCTTTGTTTCCTGATAATGAGCAGGCTGTCAGCAACCCGGCTGCACGAGTATTTGAGAGTGATTGGACGGAGTTTGGCACTGCCCGGCAATACCCGCATGTAGCCACCACCTATCGCTTGACAGAGCATTTCCACTATTGGACCAAGCATGTGGATTTGAATGCCATCATTCAACCGCAGCAGTTCGTGGAAATTGGGCAAGCATTGGCTGATGAGTTGGGCATTCGGCAAGGAGATACGGTCAAGGTAAGTTCAACCCGTGGCTATATCAAAGCCAAGGCCGTGGTTACAAAACGGCTCAAGGCCCTGGATATTGACGGTCGCTTGACCCATCAGATAGGGATTCCCTTGCATTGGGGGTTTGTAGGGGTAGCCAAGCCAGGATTTTTGGCCAACACATTGACGCCATTTGTAGGGGATGGGAATTCACAAACCCCAGAGTTCAAATCCTTTTTAGTCAACGTGGAAAAGGCGTAAGGAGACCGCTATGCCAGTAGAAAATTTGGATATTAAACGGCGCTCGGCCACCTCCACAGCCTCACCCGGAGCGCGGCAGCCAATTCCTGCAACCGGGGGCGTCGCCAAGCTAATCGACGTATCAAAATGCATTGGCTGCAAGGCTTGTCAGATAGCCTGCATGGAGTGGAATGACCTGCGTGATGAGGTAGGGGACAACGTCGGGGTATATGATAATCCGGCAGATTTGACAGCGGATTCCTGGACCCTGATGCGTTTTACCGAGTATGAAAACCCCAAAGGGGATTTGGAGTGGTTAATACGCAAGGATGGCTGCATGCACTGCGTTGACCCGGGTTGTTTGAAGGCTTGTCCCTCGCCAGGGGCCATTGTGCAACATACCAATGGCATTGTGGATTTCAATCAGGAACACTGCATCGGCTGTGGCTATTGCATTGCGGGCTGCCCTTTTGATATACCCCGCATGTCGGAAAAGGACAATAAGGTATATAAGTGCAGCTTGTGCTCTGACCGTGTTGCGGTAGGTCAAGAGCCTGCTTGCGTAAAAACCTGCCCGACCGGGGCCATTGTTTTTGGTTCCAAGGAGGATATGAAACAACATGCGCAGGAGCGCATCGAGGATTTGCAGTCCAGAGGGTTTGAAAATGCTGGCCTCTATGACCCACAAGGGGTGGGCGGAACGCATGTCATGTACGTGCTGCACCATGCCGATCAGCCCAGTTTGTATAACGGTCTGCCGGATGAGCCAAAGATAAGTTCGAGCATATCGTTTTGGAAAGGATTGGCCAAACCCATCAGTGTCGCTGTGATGGCGATGACCGCGGCCGCGGGCTTTTTGCATTACATCAGAAAGGGTCCGCTGGAAACGACGGAAGAAGACGAGCGCAAAGCTCAGGAGGAGAGCCATGTCGACAAAAGATAAACCGACCCTGGATCGTTATACTTATTTTCAACGTATGAACCATTGGTTCATCGCCCTGTGTTTTATTCTGCTGGCGGTGTCAGGGCTTGCCTTGTTTCATCCATCGCTGTACTGGTTGGCCAATATCCTCGGAGGGGGGACCTGGACTCGAATCCTGCACCCCTTTATCGGGGTTGCGATGTTTATCGC
>DATGTB010000161.1:0-7839 GCA_035302065.1 Paenalcaligenes sp.
CGCCCGGTTCGCCTGTGAAGTGAGCGATGCAGTAGGGTCGCCAGCAGCAGGAACCCACCGAAGCGACTCAGGGGCGGCATTGAGCCGCCCCTGAGCGCCGTAGGAATCTCCGGCCTTCAGGCCGGGGAGGATGTCAATCAATGTCATGCAGGCAGTCACGGATGGTCGCAGCGGTGGCTATGATTTGCTGCAGCGGGGGGATCAAAGCCACCGAGAGCCCGGCTGTCGGCAAGGTCGGTAGCGGGCTTGAGTCAGCCACGCCTTGCAATCTGTCCAGTGCGACTTGCAGATAAAGCTGTACTACTGGGGGCGTATGGTGCTTTTGAGCTAGCTGATAGTTCAAGGCGGTAATCTGGGCTTTGAGGATAAATAACTGTACCATCAGCTGGTTGTAGGTAGGCACGTGATGGCGGTGGCTTTGCGGCTCATCGAGCATACGTAAAAAAGCAGTGTTAAAATTGCTCAGCGCATTTTGCGCAGTGGTTTTTGCCTGACGCCATTTTTCACTGCTGGTGATTATGTCTGTGGTTTGAGTCTTAGTATTTAGTGTTTCTTGGGTGAGCTGCAACATCCGGGCGCAGGAGGTCACCGAGGTTTGAGCCAGGCCTTTGAGGGATGCGGATTCCCAGCTGGGAAATAAATAACTCAGTACCAAGGCAAGGGCACAGCCCACCGAGGTGTCAATGATACGCTCCGCAATGACAAAGGTGCCTGATTCGTGCAGAAAATAAAAGGCGATCATGATGAAAACGGTGACAAAGGTCGCCCCATAAAAATAATTCAGGGGTAAATAGCATAAGGCCAATACGTACAGCAGCCACATCAGAATAAACAATACCGCACTACTTGGATGCAGCTGAAATAACAAAAACGAAATGACGCAACCGAGTAAAGTACCCAGCAGGCGGCGTTTGTTGCGTTGTTTGGTCAGGGCAAAACCGGGCTTGATAATCAGTACAAGCGTGAGCAATACCCAGTAGCTGCGGGAGGTAAAGGCCGTAAAAAGCAGTTTGTCAGTAAAGACATGCGCCAAGGCGAGCGGTACCAACAGGCCTGCCAGGCCTGCGACTGTTAACCGCAGCGCGTACCTAAAGGTGGGCGAATTGAAATTGAGATTGCTGCGTAGTAGTTGCCACTGAAATGGTTGTTGTGGCGAGATATTCATGTTGAGAGCGTTTTTGATCTGCTCGGACTGTTTTTCTGCCTGTGCCGCACACATAGAGGACTGATCAATACGACGCAGTAAAAAATGTACATTACGGATGCGGCGCACGATTTGCAGCATCAATGCCCGCAATACCGGTGTGCTTTCAAAAAGTCCCTGTGTTTTGTAGTGATGGATCTCGGCGCTGATGGCATGCAAGACCTCGGTGCTATCAGACAGCGTGAGCGGCTTATTGCCATGGATAGCGCGGTCAGTGAGGATAAGGAGATCATCAGCAGCATTGTCTAGCGCCTGTTGACAAAGGCGGATAAAGCGGCTTTGGCCCAGATGCTCTCTGAGTGAGCTGTAATTGACCTGCGTCGCGATGAGGGTATCGGTGATGCCCATGGCCTGCACCAAAATATAATGCAGTCTGTGGTGCTCTGCCTGGTCGTGGTGACGGCGCTTGGCAAAATCCGACAGCAACACATCGCTGGCGGTCTGGAACTGAGCAGTCAGGTTGGAGCGAGTGGCAAAAATCCTGCGATAGGCCTGATCGAGATCGACCTCGGGGTCGTATAGGGCAGCGCGATCGCGCACGTACTGCGCAGTATTTTGTAGCAATACATAGATGGCCCGGCGCTCTTCATTCAAATAAACAAAGCGCCGCACAGTCAGGGTGTAGAGCAAATAAAAAACGGCCCCTGAAAAAGTATAGAGCGCATTAAATAAAATGATGCTGCCATGGGTTGGGGTGCGCACATTCAAAATCATGACAAATAACCCAGTCAATGCGATGAGTCCCCAGCGTGGGCCAAATACATTAAGCATGGCGCAACAAAAGCAAATCAGGGCCACACCAATGAACAGGGTAACCATGTAGCCCGAGCTGAATCCGGCAATCAGCGCCACCAGTGCGCTCAGGAAGCAGGCGCTGATGAATTCCTTGAGGCGGTCTTTCTTTTGGCCGCCGTATTGATCGAGCATGGCCAGGGCAAAGGCACCCACCGTCATTGGCACACCGATGGCAAACTGATGAAACAGCCCACCAATCACCAACGCAGGCATGAGGGCACCGGTGGCCTGACGCAAGCTGGAATAGATTTGGTGACCAAAATAGAAGTTTTTCAGGCGTTGCGCGATACTCATCGATATTTTTGGTTATTGGACCTGATGCCTAGTGTAAATCTTGAGTGAGCATTGATTGTTGCACAATCGAGACGCTTTTACAGTATTTAGTAATTTCACCAGCGATAAGCTGCCCGCAGCTGTGCAGTCATTGCACATTAAACCCAAGCCGATTATGATTAGCTATTGCTTTGCACAAATTGCACTTATCTAAATTTCAAGTGTAAAGCGTAGGACATTCGTACTCGAATGCAATCAGGGCTGTTTTGCACGGGTTATCCGCCCGTTGTTTGCGCCTTTATGTCGCTGCAGGCCGCGCCACAAGCGCGAGTTGCCGAGCCTTCCGTTCAAGCGATGCGTATTGACGCGTTTGCCACACTACGAGGAGTGTCGGTCGTACAACATTGTGGCTAGGTGGATTGGTCTGGTAGACCATGAAGCGCTAGGTGTGATGCTGTATCAGACTCAAGCTCAGGAGATTCGGCCGCTCGTGGTGCTGAGGCATAAACCTGAAAGGAATAAAACCATGGAATTATCTGGCGCAGATATTGTCGTCCGTTCCCTCATTGATCAAGGGGTTGAGCACGTCTTTGGCTACCCTGGCGGAGCGGTACTCTATATCTACGATGCTATTTTCAAACAAGACGAGTTTCGGCATATTTTGGTTCGTCACGAGCAGGCCGCAGTGCATGCTGCGGATGCTTATTCGCGTTCCACGAACAAGGTCGGGGTAGCACTGGTTACCAGTGGTCCCGGGCTGACCAATGCGGTCACCGGCATTACCACCGCCTATATGGACTCTATCCCTCTGGTAGTGATTAGCGGCCAGGTGGGAACCAGCGCCATTGGCGAGGATGCGTTCCAGGAGTGTGATGCCGTCGGCATTACCCGTCCGTGTGTCAAGCATAATTTCCTTGTGCGCGATGTGCGTGATTTGGCCGATACCTTACACAAGGCTTTCTATCTCGCCAATACGGGCCGTCCCGGGCCGGTGTTGGTTGACATTCCCAAGGACATCACAGTCGATAAATGTCGGTACACGCCGCCGCGTGGTGAGCCCAAGATGCGCTCATACATGCCGGTGACACGGGGGCATCTGGGGCAAATCAAAAAGGCTGCCCAGCTGCTGACACAGGCTAAACGGCCCATGATTTATGTGGGGGGTGGGGCCATACTGGATAACGCCTCCAAGGAGCTTATCGAGCTGGTCAAAACGACGGGTGCACCCTGTACGACCACCTTGATGGCGCTGGGGGCTTTCCCGGGCACGGATGATCAGTATGTGGGCATGCCCGGCATGCACGGGACCTATGAGGCCAATATGGCCATGCAGCACAGTGATGTGTTGATTTCAGTAGGTGCCCGCTTTGATGATCGTGTCATTGGCAATCCAAAGCATTTTGCCCAGCAACCACGCAAAATCATCCACATTGACATTGATCCCTCCTCCATTTCCAAGCGGGTTCCGGTGGATGTGCCGATTGTAGGCAGTGTCAAGCAGGTGCTCATCGAGCTCAATGGCCTGCTGGCGCAGCTGGATAAAAACAATCAGGCGACCAAGCTCGCCGAGTGGTGGCAGCAAATCAACGAATGGCGTGGCAGAAAGTGTCTGGCCTATGAGCACTCCGATACGGTTATCAAACCTCAATATGTCGTTGAGACCTTGTGGAAGGTCACCAACGGCGATGCGTATATCACTTCGGATGTGGGGCAGCACCAGATGTGGGCCGCCCAGTATTACCTCTTTGACAAGCCTCGTCACTGGTTAAATTCGGGTGGTCTGGGCACCATGGGTGTGGGCTTGCCTTATGCCATGGGCGTACAGGTGGCACACCCGGGGGCCGAGGTTGCCGTGATTACGGGCGAGGGCTCCATTCAGATGAATATACAGGAGCTCTCCACCTGCAGTCAGTACCGTTTGACCCCCAAGATCATCTGTCTGAATAACCGCTATCTCGGGATGGTCAGACAATGGCAGGAGCTGGATTATGGCTCGCGTTATTCCGAGTCCTACGTCGACGCCTTGCCGGACTTTGTCAAATTGGTAGAAAGCTATGGTCACGTGGGCATGCGCATCGATAAGCCTGAGGACGTCGAGCCGGCACTGCGGGAGGCCTTTACAACCTATAAGGATCGTCTGGTCTTTATTGATTTCATCACTGATGCAACCGAAAACGTCTGGCCCATGGTCAAGGCAGGCAAGGGGTTGACCGAAATGCTTTTAGGGGCCGAGGATGTTGAGGGGGAGGTGCTGTGAAACACATCATATCTGTCTTATTGGAAAACGAGCCGGGCGCTCTATCGCGGGTGGTCGGGCTGTTTTCTGCGCGTGGATACAATATTGAAACGCTGACGGTGGCACCTACCGAGGACGAGACCCTGTCTCGCATGACCATTGTGACCCAGGGTTCCGAGGCGGTGCTGGAGCAAATCACCAAGCACCTCAATCGCCTCATCGACGTGGTCAAGGTGGTGGATTTGACCGAGGGGGCGCATGTTGAGCGTGAGCTGATGATGATCAAGGTGCGCGCAGCCGGCAAGGAGCGCGAGGAGGTCAAACGGCTGACGGATATTTTCCGTGGCCGCATCATTGACGTGACCGATACGACCTATACGATCGAGCTGACAGGCACCCAGGAAAAAATAGCAGCATTTATCAAGGCCCTCGACCAGAGCTGTATTCTTGAGACAGTCCGCACGGGCGTTTCCGGGATCAGTCGGGGCGAGCGGATACTCAAGGTCTAAGACTTGTTCATCAAAGGGTTTTCTTTTTTGGAGCACTGAATGAAAGTTTTTTACGATAAGGATTGTGATTTATCTTTGATCAAGGGTCGCAAGGTCGCGATCATCGGTTATGGCTCGCAGGGACATGCGCATGCGCTTAACCTCCATGATTCCGGCGTGGACGTTGTGGTTGGGCTGCGCAAGGGCGGTGAGTCCTGGGCCAAGGCCGAAAATGCCGGCTTGCAAGTCGCTGAAATTTCCACCGCTGTGCAGGATGCTGATGTGGTAATGATCCTGCTGCCCGATGAGCATATTGCCAAGGTGTATCGCGATCACATCGAGGGTTACATGAAGGAGGGCGCTGCCCTGGCTTTCGCCCACGGCTTTAATGTGCACTACGGGCAGGTAGTACCGCGTGATGATGTGGATGTGATTATGGTAGCCCCCAAGGCTCCTGGCCACACCGTGCGCAGCACCTACACCGAGGGCGGTGGCGTACCTCATTTGGTTGCCGTTTACCAGGATTATTCCGGTGCCGCTCGTGATATTGGCATGTCTTATGCCAGCGCCAATGGCGGCGGACGTGCCGGCATTATCGAAACCACTTTCCGCGAGGAAACTGAGACGGACCTCTTTGGTGAGCAGGCCGTATTGTGCGGGGGCGCGGTAGAGTTGATTCGGGCCGGCTTTGACACATTGGTTGAGGCAGGTTATGCACCCGAGATGGCGTATTTCGAGTGCTTGCATGAGCTTAAGCTCATCGTTGACCTGATATACGAGGGCGGGATCGCCAACATGAACTACTCCATCTCCAACAACGCCGAGTTTGGTGAGTACGAGACTGGGCCAAGCATCATCACGGATGACACCCGCAAGGCTATGCGCGAGTGCCTGGAGCAGATTCAAAATGGTGAATATGCCAAGCGTTTCATCCTTGAGCATGCAGCAGGTGCGCCCACGTTGACTTCGCGTCGTCGTATTATTGCCGAATCCAAAATCGAGCAGATTGGTGAGCAGTTGCGTGCCATGATGCCCTGGATTGCAGAAAACAAGCTGGTAGACAAGAGCAAGAACTAAGTCGTTTTTGACTGTCGACAAAACCCCGTAATCTTGGCAATTACGGGGTTTTTTCATGCTGGGGCATAAAATTTGACCCAGAACGCTTCGAATGCCCTAAAATGAATGGGTCTTTGCTTTAGTCAACTATGCACGGTGCGTTGGCGCACTACTTATTTTTATGAATCAAGCTCAGGATGAAAAACCGCGCCGCGGGATTTATCTGCTGCCCAATGCCTTTACCACAGGAAATCTGTTTGCCGGCTTTTATGCCATTGTGCAGGCCATGAACGATCAGTTCGAGACGGCAGCCATTGCCATCTTTTTGGCGATGGTGTTTGATGGCATGGATGGCCGTGTAGCCCGCCTGACCAATACCCAGTCTGCCTTTGGCGAGCAGTACGACTCGCTGGCGGATATGGTGTCTTTCGGGATGGCGCCGGCGTTGGTGGTTTATGTGTGGGCCTTGCAGGATTTGGGGCGCTGGGGTTGGCTGGCGGCCTTTGTCTTTGTGGTCGGCGCCGCTTTGCGACTCGCACGCTTTAATATCAATATCAAAGTAGTCGATCAGCGATTTTTTCAGGGGCTACCCAGCCCGGCGGCGGCCGCCTTGATCGCCGGGTTTGTCTGGCTGGCAGTGGATTATAAAATTACGGCCAACCATGCTGCTTTGCCCTGGGTTGCATTCGCCCTGACGGTTTATGCCGGGGTGACCATGGTGTCCAATGCGCCATTTTATAGTGGTAAAAACTTTGCACTGGGGCGGAGCGTGCCTTTTTGGGTGATGCTCCTGTTTGTGCTGGTCTTTATCTTTGTTTCCAGTGACCCGCCGACCGTATTGTTTTCCCTGTTTGTCATTTATGGGCTTTCTGGATGGGGGGTACAGCTATGGCGTTGGCAACGGGCGCGCAAGCTGTGGGCGCAGCGCCGGCAGCGGCACGCGCCCCCACACCCGGATGACGAGTAGTTACTCAGTGCCCAAACCAAAATAGGCCATCGTCATCCCGTGGGTCCATGCTGCGTTGTATGGCATGGACCTGTTCCTGCTCATCAAAGAAAATGTTCATCATCATGGGCCAAACGCTATTTTGCTTGTAGCGATAGGTCCATACTGGCATCATGACCCCGACATAGGGCGCCCGGGACTGCTCGGCAGGCGGGCCAAAGTTGCACCAGACACGCTCCTTGTCCCAGCGCTCGTGGTTCGTTGCAGGCTCGAGTTGGGCAAAGGCCGGGTCACTGAGGATCTGTTGCATGTCCACGAGTTGATCGTTGGCATCAAAGATGCCCCGCCAGGCATAATAGCCCATGGGTTGCTGGGACCAGACCCGCAGGGTCATGTTTGCCTCGTCACATTGCACATTGGGGGTGCCATACTGACCCAGTACACTTTGGTATGGGGTCCCTTCCGGCAGGCTGGCCATTGAGGTGCAACCGGCCAGCACTGCAGTAACCACCAACGTAAGGGTCAACTTGGTCTTGAAAAGTGTTGCTTTTTGCACGCAGGCCTCCAGTAAAAAGTCAAAGAGTGCTACGATATTGGAAATAATTTTGTCAGCGTAGGGTTTTTATCTATAATTGTAATGCTTTAGCCTAAAGGCTCTGAGCTAATTTATTTTATTGTTCACGTCAGGGCTCCTCAGCTCTGTCGCATGTTATTTGAGGATTATATGTCTGTAGCAGATTTGGAAAAGTCTGAAATTGTTAAGCAATTTCAGCGTAAAGAGGGCGATACAGGTTCGCCAGAGGTTCAGGTTGCGCTTCTTACCGCTCGCATCAACACACTG
>DATGTB010000162.1:0-8363 GCA_035302065.1 Paenalcaligenes sp.
AGAAACCTTGCGGGCCCTTGAGGAGGCGTTACTGGAGTTTGCCGGTTGTGTATTGGTGATCAGTCATGATCGGTGGTTCCTGGATCGCATTGCCACGCATATCCTGGCCTTTGAGGGGGATTCCCACGTGGAGTTTTTCCCGGGTAATTATCAGGAATACGAGGAGGATAAGCGCCGTCGCTTAGGTGAGCAGGCGGTTAAACCACGTCGCATCCGCTATAAGCCTTTGCGTTAGATATTGTCGTAGGGCCAGCCTGTATTTGACACAAAGAAATACTTAATAATGTTGTTGGTTACAAAGCATTGGGCTATCTTATTAAAGTAAAGCTTTAAGGAGTAGCAAAATGTCAAACAGACTGATTAAACAAGTGTTAATTGCAGGCGTGGTCCTTTCTATGGCGGGCTGTGCTTCGTGGGATACGATGTCATCACGACAAAAAAGCGCTGCTGCCGGTGCCGGGGTTGGCGGGGTAGCGGGCGCCGTGATTTCTGGCGGTGGTATATTGGGTACCGTAGGCGGAGCCGCAATCGGGGGTGTGATCGGTGATCAGATAGGCAAAAACCCCTAAGGCAGCTTTTTCGCTCATCAAGAAAAAGCGCAGTCTGACGGTGTGTTAACCGTCAGGCTGCTATTTATTGTCTTTGCTCGCCGGGCATTTCTATTTTGACTTCGAGCACTTCAAGCTCGTCTTTTTTGTCCAGGTTGACCTGTATATCATCCGGATTGATTTTTACGTAACGAGAAATTACCTCGATGAGCTCCTTTTGCAGTCGGGGGAGGTAGTCTGGGGAGACCCCACCTTGGCCGCGCTCATTGATTAGGATCAGCTGCAAGCGATCTTTGGCAACTGATGCGGATTTTTTTCTACTTCCAAGCAGGAAGGAAAGGAAAGACATGACTATTTTCCTCCAAATAGTCGTTTAAAAAGGCCCGGCCGCTCATACTCCACAAAGCGCACAGGCTTATCCTCGCCCAAATAGCGGTCGACGACATCAAAATAGGCCTGCGCTGCCTGACTTTCGCGCAGGTGCACGACCGGAACCCCCTGGTTGGATGCCTGCAGCACAATTTCAGACTCGGGGATCACGCCAATCAGCTGTACCCTCAGTATATCCTCAATGTCATCGACCGACAGCATTTCGCCGTCCTCTACTCGCTTGGGACTATAACGAGTGATCAACAGATACTCCTTGATAGGGGGCTCGCCCTGCTCGGCCCGACGGGATTTAGCAGATAAAATCCCCAGGATGCGATCCGAGTCGCGTACAGAAGAGATTTCCGGGTTGGTGACTACCAGTGCATCATCAGCAAAATATGAGGCCATCAAGGCTCCGGTCTCGATCCCGGCCGGGGAATCACAAATGATGTACTCGAACTCCATTTCCTTGAGTTCCTCGAGCACCTGCCCCACGCCCTCGCGGGTCAGGGCATCCTTGTCCCGTGTCTGCGAGGCGGGTAGTATGAACAGGTTTTCCAGCTGTTTGTCGCGTATCAATGCCTGATTTAGCGTGGCCTCGCCTTGTATGACATTGACAAAGTCATAAACGACCCGGCGCTCACAGCCCATCACCAAATCCAGGTTACGTAGTCCTACGTCAAAATCTATGACTGCAGTTTTATGGCCGCGTATTGCCAGGCCAGCCGCAAAACTCGCGCTGGTGGTGGTCTTGCCGACCCCACCTTTGCCTGAAGTCACCACAACAATTCGTGTCATGACAGTGTGCATCCTTTGTTAGTTAGTTGGGCGGTGTGCAACAGTTACGTTGGCACGTTTTCGATCTTATCGCAAGGGGTAAGAACAATTGTTAACGGATTGATTCAATATTTAAATTCTCGCCATCGAGGTAAATGAGGGCGGCTTGTTTATGTTGGGCACCAGGCAGATTTTGCTCGATCACCTTGTAGACACCAGCGATGGCGATCAGCTCTGGATCCAGTTCGGTGGTAAAGATGCGCGCCTTGGTATTTCCGCCGGCCCCAGCCATGGCACGGCCGCGCAATGGGCCGTACACATGAATATTACCATCAGCGATGATTTCGGCTCCCTGGCCTACTACGCCAATGACAATCAGATCGCTATTCTGTGCGTAAATACGTTGTCCGGAACGTAGCTGGCGCTCAACGACCTTGGTGGGTCGTTGACCTGTTATCGTCTGCTGGGCAACAGGTTGTGAAGGCTCGGTCCGGGCCTGTGCAGGAGGTTTGGTGGTGGGTCGACTGTCCTGCCGGGATGGGCTGGCTGTGCTGCTGCCGGGCCGTGACAGGCTCACAATGGGTAACTGTGCCTGTTGCAGCCCGTCCGTATGCGTCGCATGGGGGATGACGCCTATCGGGAAAAGCTCATGCGCACGCAGCGTCTCTTGAAGGCGCGCCCAATCGAGGGTAACAGTGACCGCGGAGGCATCGATGACCACCGGTTCACCAGCAAAAAAGCCGCCTGACTGTTGTAAATGTTGCTCGAGCTGCTCAAGCAGGTCCGCCATGGGGGCATTTTGCAATACCAAGCGGACAGTATCCAGTGAGGCGCTTTTGAAGTCCACCGCTTTTTCAGGGGTTGGTTGATCGTGTGTCACAGTCCACCTTTGCAGAGTTATACCCAGGTATCCCGGAGTGTGGCAGTACGGTTCAAGATCGGCTTTTCCACACTGGAAAGCTCCCGATCGGCGACAAAATAGCCCAGACGCTCAAATTGCCAGTAAGCCCCGGGCTCTGCCTGCAAGCCCGGTTCTACCCAGGCCTGGACGACCTCTTTGGAGCGCGGGTTGATCAGGGCCAGGAAGTCCTTGTTACCAACATCTGGATGGGGGTCGGTGAACAGGCGGTCATAGAGGCGCACCTCGGCAGAAACGGCATGCTTGACGCTGACCCAGGTGATGGCGCCGCGTACACGTACCGAGCTGGCTCCGGGCGTGCCGGATTTGGTATCGGGAATATACTCGGCATAGACTTCAATGACATTGCCCTGCTCATCCTCTTTATAACCAGTGCATTCAATGATGTAAGCGTATTTCAGACGGACCTTGTTCCCGGGAAACAGACGGAAGTAACGCTTTTCCGCGGTGGGCCTGAAGTCATCGCGCTCGATCCAGAGCTCTCGGGTAAAGCTGAAATGACGCTGCCCGGCCTCCGGATTGTGTGGGTTGAGCGGGGCGGTGCAAGGCTCATCATGGTCCTCGGGTAAATTGGTAATGATGAGCTTGATGGGATCCAGCACAGCCACGCTGCGTGGTGCTACCGGGTCCAGATCATCACGCAGGGCTTGTTCCAGTACGCTGTACTCAATGCGTGAGTCTGCCTTGGAGATACCGATGCGCTCACAGAACAGGCGAATGGCCGAGGCAGTGTAGCCCCGGCGTCTGAGCCCGGACAGGGTGGGCAAGCGCGGGTCATCCCAGCCATTGACATGGTTGTTTTCAACCAGCTGACGTAGCTTTCTCTTGCTGGTGACCACATAAGTCAGATAAAGACGGGCAAACTCTATTTGTTGTGGCAGGGGGCGGGTAAAAAAGCCCAGCTCAGTGAGCTTGTCCAGAATCCAGTTATAAAATGGCCGCTGGTCCTCAAACTCGAGAGTGCACAGGCTATGAGTGATCATCTCCAGGGCATCCTCGACAGGATGCGCCCAGCTGTACATGGGGTAAATGCACCATTTGTCCCCGGTGCGATGATGGTCTGCGTGGCGTATGCGGTACAGAACCGGATCACGCATATTGATATTGGGCGAGCCCATGTCGATTTTGGCTCGTAAACACATGCTACCATTTGGGTGCTTGCCCGCTTTCATTTCGCGTAGCAGGCTAAGGGATTCCTCCACCGGGCGATCGCGCCAGGGCGAGGGCGTGCCCGGCTCAGTCAGGGTACCGCGGGTGCGGCTGATTTCCTCAGGGCTTTGCTCATCGACAAAGGCATAGTCAGCTTGTACCAGTGCCTCGGCGAATTCGTACATATAGTCGAAATAATCGCTGGCAAAGTACAGGTTGTCGTCCTGTTTGTCCACCCAGTCAAAACCGAGCCACTGGACCATTTCAATAATGGCATCTACGTATTCCTGCTCCTCGGTTTCCGGGTTAGTGTCATCAAAGCGCAGGTGGCAGGCCCCCTGATAGTCCCGGGCCAGACCAAAGTTCAGGCAAATGCTTTTGGCATGGCCAATATGCAGGTAGCCATTGGGTTCGGGCGGAAAGCGGGTGCGGATGCGGGCATGATCCACAGGGGCATCTTTTTGCACTGCAGCAGGACCTGGACGACCGGCCCAACGCTTGTTGGCGTACAGGCCGCTTTCGAGATCCTTGTCAATGATGGTGCGAATAAAATTGGATGGAGCGGGGTGAGATGCAGAGGTCATATGCAAAAAATTCAAAAAGTACAAACAAAACAGCTACTATTTTGCCATGGATAAAGTAGATATACTGACTTTGTTGCCACTAGGGGCACATAAAAATATACTGGGTTGCAAAAGAGCATACAAATGATGACCCATTCCACACTTTGGCTGGCAGAATTACAGTTTTTCCTGAGTCTGGGCTTTATGGCGCTATTTTTTGCCATCGAGCTGGGACTGTCATGGGTGCTATTCGTCTTTCGGTTACGCAGCCTGGGCAAGGCCGCTGCCATCTGGCTGGATGTCTATCGAACTTGGGTGCGGGTATTTGCCCTGGCCTTTGTCCTGAGCTTTGCGGCTAGTATACCCGTATTTCTGCTGCTCGGCGGTTTGTGGCCCCAGTTTTTGAGTATGACCGCACCGTTAGGCAGCCCTTTGCTCGCTGCGCTTATTGTAACAACTTTAATTTTTAAATCCTCTGCCCTGGGGTTGATGCTTTATGCACAGCGTCGTATCCCTGGCTGGGCACATACGCTGGTTGTCGGTGCGGTGGCACTACTGAATACCGGACTCATGGTTTTGCTTTTGGGTTGGGTGAGCTGGCTGCATCATCCAGTAGGTGCACAGTGGGCAGACGGGGTGTTGCTGGCAGTGGATTGGGCTCAGGTGTTTAGTAACCCGCTGTTGCTCTGGTATGGCCTGCTGTTTGTCGGGGCCAGTGTGCTGTTGGTGGGCTGTTTGGTACAGGCCTTGATATTTTGGCGCTCCTTGCGTCGACCGGCTGGCGAGTCAGAACGGCGTGCTTTTCGATTTATCCTGTTTTGTACTTTGGCCGGCTGGTTGCTCATTTTGGCCGGTGTTTGGGGGCATGGCCTGTGGCTGGCCGGTCATCAGGCCTACAAGGCTGCGGCCATGGCCGGTCATTGGGATAGCGCTGCGCCCTTGAGATGGCTGCTGGCAGCCTGGGCAGATGAGGAGCAGCAGCGACACCGATTTAGCCTGGGCATTCCACTCCGACAGACCTGGTGGCTGGCTACGGCTGGTCCCCAGCAGTTTATCGGTCTGGATAAATCAGTGGGGATGTTGCCTCCGGTCAATGCCGTGTTTTGGTCTTTCAGGGTGGCCCTGTTGCTGGGCGGGCTCATTGGCCTTTTACAGGGGCGTACCTTGTGGCTGGCGTTGCGCCGTCATTTTGATCCGGGTTTGCTGGGCACGGTGTGGCGCCGGCTTTTGCTGAGTCTGCCTTTTTTGGCGGCCTTGCTGCTTTGGGCAGGCATGACCTATCAGTTATTGGGGGTCTTGCCCTATGCCGTATACAATGTGCTGACAACCAGTGACCTCTATGCTCATTTGCCTTTTGGCTGGCTGTCGACAGCATTGATTGCCATGGTGGTGTTATATGGGCTGGCCATTATTGGCTTTGTTTCATTGGTGCACTATGTTGCCCGGCACGGGGTCATACCTGTTGCCCGACACAGGGGGCGCGCATGATCGATTATTTGGCTGCAGCCATGAGTCTTTCTACCGGGGACCCGGCGTTTTGGCTGCCACTGGTCTTTTTTGCCGGGTTCATTCTCGTTTCTTTTCTGGGCATGGTGCTGGATGGCTTTGATATAGGGGTGGGGTGCCTGACCGTTGTGGCGCCTGCTGCACTGCGTGGGCGCATGCTGTCTTTGCTGAATCCCTGGCGTGATGCCAATGAGTTATGGCTGCTGATGGGGCTGGGTTTTTTGGCCACAGCGTTTCCATTTGCCTGGGGGGCGCTTTTGGGGCAGCTTTATATTCCGTTGGTTTGTCTGGCACTGGGGTTTTTCATGCGTTCGGTGTGCTTTGAATGGCGTTTGCGGGCGCCGCAAAAGCAGCAGTATATTTTCGCCCTTGGCTTTGCCCTGGGCTCTGTATTGTTGGCTTTCGCGCATGGCTTGCTCGTGGCGCAAATCATTGTGCAAGGACAGTGGCAGGGGGGCTACTTTTGGTTTAGCTTGTTGCTTGGCCTGTGTGCTGTAGCTGCCTATGGCCTGTTAGGTGCGACCTGGCTCATGATGCGAGAGGCCGGGGTCGTGCGGGTGCGGGCGGTGATTTGGGCGCGGCGGTCGATTCGCTGGTTTGCTGCCGGGGTGGTCGCTGCTTCGGTGGTATTGGCTCTGGAAAATGCCGGCGTTTTCCTGAAGTGGACCGAGATGATCAGCCGCTGGGTACTGTATAGCTATTGGGGGCTGATCCTCGTTGGTTTTATTGGTGTTGAGATGCACCTGCAGCGTTTGCTGCATAGTAGTATACGGACCGCAATTTTACCTTTTGTGCTTACCGTTTTGATTTTTTTAGCGGTAGCGTTTGGCTTTATATTTAGCTTTTTCCCTTTTTTCATCCTGGATGAAATGACCGTTTGGGATGCAGCCGCACCTCCGGTTACGCTGGTCTGGGTGGGCTATCTGGGGCTGCTCGCCTTGCCCTTTGTGTTGTTATTTAATGTGATTGTATATCGACGCTTATTTGGCAGATCACAGCCACCCCTGACCACTTATTATCCATGAGGCGATGCTAAAAAAGGCCCTAATCCCCCTGCGTAGACGATTTCGCCATCGGCGTTGGTTGGCAGATACCCCGGCGATGCTGTTCTGGGCCGCAATAATGGGGGGCTTGGGTGCTGGTGCGGTCATTTTGTTTCATGAGGGCATTTACCTGATTCAGCGCGTGGCTACGGGGCAGTCGGGCAGTATTGTGGCCTTGATGAGTGAGCTGGGTACCTGGCGGCGTCTGCTATTTCCGACGGTGGGCGGCGCTATTGCGGGGTTGTTTTTATGGCTGGGCATGCGCTCCAGAAAGGGGGCGACCGCAGACTATATGGAAGCTGTGGTCATTGGTGATGGGCGCCTGTCGGTTTATCAAACAGTCATGCGCTCGCTTTCTTCGTTATTTACCGTGGCCTCGGGTGGGTCCATCGGGCGGGAGGGGGCGATGGTGCTGATCTCCTCGCTGGTTGCCTCGTTGTTTGGGCGGTTTATCAAAATTGCCACTTCCAGGTTGCGTTTGCTCGTGGCCTGTGGGGCTGCGGCCGGCGTTTCTGCCGCGTACGGGGCGCCTTTGGCGGGCACGATTTTTGTGGCCGAAATTATTTTGGGCTCCATGCAGATTCAAACCCTGGGTCCTTTGTTGATTGCCGCAGCCTCTGCCAACCTGACCATGAAAATGACGGGCTACTACCAGGCTCCCTATGAGATGATTGGTCTGCAGGCCGTCAGCTCCGGCATAGACATGATGGTTTTTGTAGTGCTGGGGGGCATTATCGGGGTGGTGGCCCCTGGCTTTTTGCAGCTGCTCAATACCACCAAAAGCTATGTTGCCCGTACCGGGATGCCGTTGATTGCGCGTTTGACGGTAGGGGGATTCATCCTGGGTCTGTTGTTACTGATCGTGCCGGAGGTAGCCGGCAATGGCTACAGTGTGGTGCGCTCCATGCTGCATGATGACTGGACCTGGTATGCCATTGTGGCCATGCTCTTTGCCAAGGTATTTGCCACTGCGATTACGGTGGGTTCAGGGGCCATAGGGGGCGTGTTTACGCCTGCTCTTTTTGTCGGGGCAGCCTTTGGGGCCCTGTTTGCGAGCTTGGTGCATGCCCTGGTTCCGGGCCTCGAGGTCAGTCCGGTGATGTATACCCTGGTCGGGATGGGGGCTTTTTTGGGGGCCGCAACCAGTGCGCCCCTGATGGCCATCCTGATGGTTTTCGAGATGACCCTGAGCTATCAGTTGGTGCTGCCGCTAATTATCGCTTCAGTCATTGCTTATTTTGTTTCTCGTACCCTGGCTGAGGTGGCGATGTATGATGTGGTGCTGGCCCGGGAGCGTGACGAGTTGCTTCGGCACACCTTGCGTTATACCCGCATCAATCAGTTGATTAAGCCGGCTGAGACGGTCTTGCCCATGAGCGCAACGGTACGGGAGGCCATACAGATGTTTTTGGATTACCCTGTGCGTTATATTTATATTGTTGATGAAGAAAACCGCTACCAGGGTGTGATTGACCAGCAAAGTCTCACC
>DATGTB010000163.1:0-5295 GCA_035302065.1 Paenalcaligenes sp.
CGTAGCCCGGCCACCTTGGGTAGCATCTGCTCTTCACCGATTTCCACCTCATCCATGACAATCTCGCCGGTGATAGAGCTGCGCAGACCCACCTTGCCATGGATGACGGGTGCACTCAGTCCCTTGGTGCCCTTGTCCAAGATAAAGCCACGTATCTTGCCGTCATCCTCGCCGCCGGTCACTTTGGCCCAGACCACAAATACATCTGCAATCGGAGCGTTGGTAATCCAGGTTTTAGTACCGGTCAGGACATAACCCCCGGCTACTTTTTTAGCCCGAGCCTCCATGCTGCCAGGATCCGATCCGTGGTTAGGTTCAGTCAGACCAAAGCAGCCTATCCATTCTCCCGTAGCGAGTTTGGGCAGGTATTTTTGCTTTTGCTCTTCAGTGCCAAACTCGTAGATGGGCAGCATGACTAATGAGGATTGCACGCTCATCATCGAGCGGTAACCCGAGTCAACGCGCTCTACCTCGCGGGCGATCAGGCCATAACAGACATTATTCAGGCCTGAGCCGCCGTATTGCTCCGGGATGGTGGCACCGAGGAGGCCGAGCTCGCCCATTTCTTTGAAAATTTCCACATCAGTGTGTTCGTTTCTGAATGCCTCCAATACGCGGGGCTCGAGCTGCTCCTGGCTATAGGCATGGGCAGCGTCCATGACCATGCGTTCTTCCTCGCTTAATTGCGCCTCGAGTAAAAACGGGTCTTCCCAATTAAAGGTTGGTCGTGACATATAAACTCCTGTACAAATTTATAAAAATTACTGTTCAAATTTCGGTTGCACGGTTGCGGATAGCGGTTAATGTCTGGCTGGGCGTAATGGCCTCAGGGTCGATCAGGCAGTGAATAATGGCGGGTTTTTGACTTTTGAGGGCGCGTTCAAATGCAGGTGCGAACTCATCACTTTGGGTAACGCGCTCGCCGTGACCTCCAAACGCGTGCGCATAGGCGGCAAAGTCCGGGTTACGCAGCTCTGTAGCGCTGGGTCTGCCCGGGTAGTGCCTTTCCTGGTGCATGCGAATCGTGCCATACATTTGATTATCGATGAGGATCACAATAATAGGCAGATCATATTGTACGGCCGTGGCAAACTCTTGTCCGTGCATCATGAAGCAGCCGTCGCCAGCAAAACAGACCACAGTCCGGTCGGGTTGATATCGTTTGGCAGCAACGGCTGCGGGTACGCCGTAGCCCATGGAGCCAGAGGTGGGTGCCAGCTGAGTGCCATATTGGCGAAAAGGGTAAAAGCGGTGTACCCAGGTGGCAAAGTTGCCGGCACCATTAGTAATAATACTGTCTGCGGGGAGCTGCTTGCGCAAATAGTCCATGACCAGGGGCATTTGTAGCGTGCCCGGGGTTTTGATAGTCGTCGGGTCAGACCAGCGTAGATAGCTATTTCTAAGCTCCTTAAAGGGGCGGGTACTGACGATGGTCGTAGGGAGTTTGGCCAGGCTGCTGACAAAATCCTGTGGGCTGGTGCATAGGGCCAGATCCGCACGATAGACGCGATTTAGCTCCTCGGGCTCGGGGTGCACATGAATAAACTGTGCCTGTGGTGCGGGGATATCAAACAGGGTGTAATTCTGACTGGGTACTTCAGACATACGTCCGCCAATCAGCAATACGCAGTCCGCAGTTGCGATGTAATTGAGCAAATCAGGATTGACGCCCAGGCCCAGATCCCCGACAAAGCAGGGGTGCTCGGTTGAAAACAGCATTTGACGACGGAACTGTACGGCAACAGGTAGTTGTTGCTCTTTGGCAAACTGCGCAAACTGGGCACAGGCCTGTGCCGACCAACGACTCCCTCCCAAAATGGCAATGGGTCGGCGTGCCTCATGCAGTTGTTGCTGTAGTTGCTGCAGTTGTTCGTCCGAGATAAAAGAGTCCACGGTTTGGTAACGCGGTGCATCTTGGACCTGAGCAAACTCTGTGAGCATATCCTCTGGAAGGGCAATGACAACTGGTCCCGGGCGTCCTGAGGTAGCCACATGGAAGGCACGTGAAATAATTTCCGGGATGCGCTCCACGTGGTCAATTTCGGTGACCCATTTGCATTGATCGGCAAAGACACTCCGGTAGTCCATCTCCTGAAAGGCTTCCCGTTCTCGTACATCGCGCCGGATCTGGCCAACAAACAAGATCATGGGTGTGGAGTCCTGTTTGGCAATATGCACGCCGGCATATGCATTGGTTGCTCCGGGCGCACGAGTGACCATGCAAATCCCGGGCTCGCCGGTGAGTTTGCCATAGGCCTCGGCCATCATTGCGGCACCGCCTTCCTGTCGGCAGACGGTGACCTCGATATTTTCATCATATAAGCCATCCAGCACAGCCAGATAGCTTTCTCCAGGGACGCAAAACACCTGTTTGACGTTTTGCTGTTTGAGTTGACGTACAAGGATATGGCCGCCCAATTGGGCGGTGGAGGGCTGCTGGGCGTGACGCTCGTTCATGGATACCTGCCTGAGTCTGTAAGCAATGATTAACGAAATACTATGGTTCTTTGGCCATTTAGTAAAATGCGATGTTCAACGTGTGCGGCAACAGCACGTGCAAGTACCAGGGATTCGATATCACTGCCGACCCGGGTCAGGTCTTGCACACTCATGCTGTGATTAACGTGGGCGACATCCTGTTCGATAATGGGGCCTTCATCCAGATCCTTGGTCACATAGTGTGCGGTGGCTCCTATGAGTTTGACGCCCCGGGCATGCGCCTGATAGTAGGGGCGGGCGCCCTTAAAGCTGGGCAGGAAACTATGGTGGATGTTGATGGCTCGACCGTTTAGTACCTCGCAGGCATGGGGTGAGAGTATTTGCATATAGCGCGCCAATACGACCAAATCAACTTGCAGCTCATCGACCAGCTGCAGGACTTTTTGCTCTTGTGCTGTTTTGGTGGTGGCGGTAACAGGGTAATGATAGTACGGCAGGCCGTAGGATTTCACCATATCCTGATGCGTGTCGTGATTAGAGACCACACCGACAATATCGACAGCCAGTTGTTTGGCCCGCCAGCGAAATAGCAAATCATTAAGGCAATGCCCTTGTTTGCTGGCCAGCAAGAGTAGGCGTGCCGGTTTTTGGGCATCATGGATTTGCGCCTGCATATTAAAGGCGCGCGCAACGATATCGAATCTCTCCCGTAAATCCGCTGGGGTAGCAGCTGTGGGCAGACCAAAATGAATGCGCAAGAAGAAATGCTCGGTTTCCGGGTCGCCGTATTGTTGTGCTTCGAGGATATTGCCCTGCTGTTTCAGTAACCATCCGGTGACTGCATGAACAATGCCTGTGCGGTCAGGACAGGAAAGCGTAAGAATATAATCGTGCATAAATTATTATCAGATGAAGAAAACAGGTTAAATAATCAAGGGGCCAAGCGTGTGATATGCCAGTGGTTTTTTTCTGCCTGATAGGCAAAGCGGTCATTCAGGCGGCCCCGGCCGCCCTGCCAGAACTCGATATAATCAGGCTGCAGGTAATAGCCGCCCCAGTGCGGCGGGCAGTCAGGATTTGACCCCAAGGTGTTGAGGTAATGCTCAAAACGTTCTTGCAATGCCTCAGCACTGATGGGTTCGCTTTGCGGAGAGGCCCAGGCACTGATCCGGGAGGCATGTGGCCGGCTTTGGAAATATTGCTCTGAGGCGGCCCGGGGCATGCGCTGTATCCGCCCCTCAAAGCGAACCTGACGTTGCATGGTAGGCCAGAAAAATGACAGGCAGGCTTGGGGGTTTTGCTCAAGCTCTTGTCCCTTGCGAGAGGAGTAGTTGGTGTAAAAGGCGAGGCCATGCTCATCATAGCCTTTCAAAAGTACGATGCGTGCAGTGGGCTGGCCTTGGGCGTTGACAGTGCTCAGGGTCATCGCGGTTGGCTCCGGGGCATGCTCCTGCATGGCCTCGTCCAGCCATTTTTGAAACTGGACTCTGGGCTCAGCGTCAAGGTCGCTTTCCTTGAGTTGGCCTTTGGTGTATTCGTTGCGGTAATCAGAAAGGTTCATGGTTGGTCCATGGGTAAGGTGGCCTGCCTGGCTGTTAACTGAGTTTTTGCAGGCTGATGTATTGTACGAGGCGGTTGAGTTTAGGGTCATGGATGCCGCTGCGCTCCAGTGCCTGGTGCGTTTCCATAACGTAGTCCAGGCAGGAACCGTTCAGGCCATGTGCCTGGTAGACAATTTCCCGTTGTTGGGTGAGCGGCAGCTGTGGCGCATAAGCGGGGCAGCTGCGCCGCATGACAAAGGTGAGTGCCGTGACCGGGCCCTCGGGTGTTTCACAGCTCAGCCATCTGGACTCATAGGAGCCGCTGGGCATTTCCCGCTGCCAAAGGGCTGGAAATATTTCGTGGGCCTTGAGATTGGGTAATTGATACACTACGCCCTGACAGTTACCGCCCCGGTCCAGGGCAAATACCAGGCCGGGCACCTCGGGGGTGCCCCGGTTGATGCGCGACCATAGGCACAAGGATCGGTGATAGCCATAGAGGGTAGCGGGTCGTTGGCTAATCCAGGGGAATTCGGGACGCCAGATGAGCGAGGCATAGGCAAAAACCCACAAAGGCTGTTGCGGATGCCACTGCAATAAGGTTTGATGCATGGATTGAGCCAGCTCAGCGGCGCTAAGACGACGAAAGGAGGCAGCAGCAGGCGGTTGCAGGTACATGGTTTTAAGACACTACGTCAAAAATCATTCGGACACGACAAAGTATCATTGTATAAATACTGTGGCGCAGTGCAATATATTTCTATGGACAGGGCGGATTAAGCCCGTTATGTGTTTATATTTAGCCTAAAAGTGATGAATCATGGTGCAGGATAGAGAGCGACGTTTTGGTGGGTTGGAGCGGCTATTTGGGGCCGGCAGTGTTGAGCGGTTGGCACAGTCCCATGTGGTTGTAGCGGGCATTGGAGGGGTGGGCAGTTGGTGCGCAGAGGCCTTGGCGCGTACCGGGGTGGGGATGATTACCCTGGTGGATATGGATCATGTCAGCAGTTCGAATATCAATCGGCAGCTCCCTGCTTTGAGCAGTACGATTGGACGCAGCAAAATCGAGGTGATGGGCGAGCGCATTGCTGAAATTAATCCGGCCTGCAAGGTCCGTTTGGTTGATGATTTTGTCGGGGTTGATAATGCCGAGGCATTTTTTAGTGGCGATCAGCAGGTAGTGCTTGATTGTACAGATGAAATTGCTGCCAAGGTGGCTTTGGTACTGGCCGCACGCAAGTATGAGGATAAGCAGTTATTTGTCTGTGGTGCCGCAGGCGGGAAAACCGATCCTTTGACACTGCGGGCAGGGGAT